>CAYURX010000018.1:0-27148 GCA_964447245.1 uncultured Coprococcus sp.
GTACATACAAGAAAGAATGTATCGAACAGGGCAAGAAATATTTCTCAGTTGCTTCAGGCGGTGGTACAGGCCGTACATTGCATCCGGATAACATGGCAGCAGGTCCTGCATCCTATGGTATGACAGATACAATGGGCCGTATGCATTCTGACGCGCAGTTTGCCGGTTCCTCATCCGTTCCTGCTCATGTAGAAATGATGGGCTTGATCGGCATGGGTAACAACCCAATGGTCGGCGCAACGGTCGCTGTAGCTGTTTCCGTTGAGGAAGCTGCTAAGGCTGGAAAGTTCTAAAGAAATGCAGTAAAATCAATGCTTTGAGGACTATTAGATTTTTTAATAGTCCTCTTTTATTTTATACTACAATCTAAAATCGTGTTAAAATCCATTTGAAGTCTACAAGAAGTCTACAGAACTTTGGATAATTCGCAAAGTAAAATCCATCTACAGGTGGTTATGCTTATTGATTGATATGATATTTTTTGATTTTTTTATAAAGTAGTGAACGGTGAATGCCAAGCAGCTCCGAGGCTTTTGCAATAGAGCCATTGGCCGAGGCAATTGCCTTTTCAATATATGCCTTTTCAAACATATTACAGGCTTCGTGAAATGGCAGTGCCATTGCTGCTGCAGATTGGGCAGTTTCAGCCATGACGCTGTCCGATGCCTTTGCATCTGCTGACATAATATCTATGCGTCCGGTTACAGCATAGCGTTCAATAATATTGCGAAGTTCCCGGATATTGCCAGGCCAGTCATAAGATTGAAGACTTTGACAGATTTCCGGCGTCAATTCCCGGTTCAAATTATATTTCTTATTGTTTCTGGTTAAGAAAAATTTTGCCATTGGCAGAATATCTTCATACCGTTCCCGTAAAGGCGGAATATAGAGTGACATAACATTCAGACGATAATACAAATCTTCCCGAAATTTGTTTTCTCCCACCAGTCGCCGCAAATCTCTGTTGGTGGCAGCAATAATTCGGACATCAGTTTTTATAAATTTTGTGCCGCCTACTCGCATAAACTCGCCGGTTTCCAAAACTCTCAAAAGTTTTGCCTGCATTGTCAAAGGCAGTTCTCCAATTTCATCCAGAAAAAGAATGCCTTTGTTAGCCATTTCAAAAAGTCCCGGTTTCCCATTGACGCGGGCACCGGTAAAGGCACCTTTTTCATATCCAAAAAATTCAGATTCCATCAATTCTTCCGGAATTGCAGAGCAGTTTAACGGAATAAACGGATGATTATCCCGTTTACTATTGTGATAAATATAATTGGCAATGACATCTTTGCCGCTTCCGGTTTCCCCACAAATCAACACAGTTCCATCGATTGTTCCAAAGAATTAGTAGGAAATTTTTCACAGATTCCCGCATATTTGACGGCTGGTATTTCAAAGGTTGCCGTAAATGGTGTCATGTTTACATTTGCCATTCTGTTCTTTGGTACAATGATGACGGCCGGGGCTTTTGATCCGGTAGTAAAATTTATCATTAAATGCTGTAAAGGGAATCCGCTATATGTTTGTATCGGAACTTATGTCCTTTCGGTGATCGGCCATCTGGATGGTTCAGCGACAACGACCGTATTACTTGTATGCGGCGCAATGGTTCCAATCTACAAGAAAATGAATATGCGTTTACAGACACTGGCAATTATTTTGGCCATGGGCTCCGGTCTTATGAACATGTCTCCATGGGGCGGACCGACATTGCGTGCGGCAACGGTTATGGAAGAAGATTTAACCGCATTTTTCCAGCCAATGTTTATTCCAATTGTGATCACAGTGTTCATTGGAATTATCCCTGTTGTCTTTTTGGGAATGTCAGAAACGAAACGTCTCAAAGCACAGGGCTTTGACTATTCTAAGGTGGTTACAGAATTATAGGATAGTGATCTTAGTGATGAGCAGAAGCAGCTTTTAAGACCGAGATTAACAGTGATCAATTTGGTTCTCATTGTTCTTGTCATTGCTTTGATGATCTCCGGAATTATATCTCCGGGAGCATCTTTCATGGTTGGTACAGCTCTGGCATGGCTGTTGAACTACCGCAAGTTGGATGAACAGCAGCAGATCATTAAACAGCATGGCGCAAATGTTGTTTTTGTTATCAGTGCTTTGTATGGTGCAGGTGTTCTCATGGGTGTTCTCACTGAATCAGGTATGGCCGCAGCTATGGCAAACTGTATTGTCGCAGTTATTCCGGATGCACTTACAAAATTTGTTCCATTCATTATTGGGATTTTTGCAGTACCATTCTCATTATTGTTTGATGCGGATACATTTTATTATGGTCTTCTTCCGGTACTTACACAAAGTGCAACGGCCATGGGACTCTCCAGTGCAGGTATCTGCTATGCAGCTTTAGTCGGACAATTGACACTGGGATGGGCAATTACACCGCTGACTCCGACAACACTGCTGATGTGCGGCCTGTGCGATTTGGATTTAGGAGAGCATCAGAAAATTACTATTAAATATGTTTGGGGTTTATCCATTGTTTTGTTGATTATTATGGCTGTTTTTGGCCTGATTATTTAATATCATATACGAGGAGGAATATATATGAAAAAAATTAGAATTGGAGGTGGCGCTGGCTTTGCTGGCGACCGCGTGGATCCTGCCATCACATTAATTGAACAGGGAAATCTGGATTATATTATTTTTGAGTGCCTTGCAGAACGTACGATAGGACTGGCAAAACAGGAAATGCTAAAAGATCCTTCAAAGGGATACAGCCGTCTTCTTGAATACCGTATGTCCCAGGTATTAAAGCCTGCTAAGGAACACGGAGTGAAGATTATTACAAATATGGGAGCGGTCAATCCGGTTGCGGCAGTGAAAAAAACCATTGAAATTGCTAAACAGCAGGGAATATCTGGTTTGAAATTTGCCGCAGTTATGGGTGACAGTGTTTCTGAATCAATTGAGCAGTATTATGAAGAAGATATTCTGGAATTCCCTGGAAAAGTAGGGGATTTAAAGGACCGCATTGTATCGGCCAATGCCTATATGGGGGCCGAAGGAATCATCAAAGCATTAGAGGGTGGTGCGGATGTTGTTATCACCGGGCGAGTATCAGATCCAACATTAACGCTTGCGCCTTTATGCCATGAATTTGGATGGAACATAGAAGATGCTCAGCAGATGGGACAGTGCGTTTTGGCAGGACATCTGCTGGAATGTGGAGGTCAGGTCACTGGCGGTTACTATGCGGATCCTGGATACAAGGAGGTTGAGGATCTGGATAATCTCGGTTTCCCTTTGGTAGAGTTTGATGAAACCGGACATTTTATCATTACAAAGGTTGAAGGAACCGGTGGATTAGTCAGTGTGGATACATGTAAGGAGCAGATGCTTTACGAAATACATAATCCGGCAGCTTATTTAACTCCGGATTGTATTGCAGACTTTACACAGGTACGATTTGTACAGGAAGGCAAAGACCGGGTATCCGTCTGGGGCGCTACAAGTCACGGACTTACGCCAAGCCTGAAAGTCAATGTCTGCTATCGGGATTCCTTTATTACTGACTGTGAAATCAGTTATGGCGGATGCAATGCACTGGAGCGTGCACGTTTAGCCGGAGAAATGTTTATGAAACGTCTGGATCGGCTGGGTGTTCTCTATACTGAAAGTCGGGTGGATTATATTGGCTATAATTCTCTGTACAAGGATCATATTGCAGAATATATTAGTGATGGTCGCTGGGGCGAGATACGTCTGCATGTTGCCATTCGCACCAACGATCGGAAGAATGCTGAAATGGTTTCCAATGAAGGTGATTCAATTTATACGAATGGACCGACCGGCGGCGGTGGTGCTACGATGCGTATTTCAGAAATTATTTCCGTTTTCTCTTTCTTTGTTGCGCGAAATGCTGTAGCGCCTGAAATTATCTACGAAACAATTTAAATTTATAGAATGTGAGGTTATAGAACATGAAATTAAAAGAAATTTGTCATTCACGTACCGGTGATAAGGGGGACATCTCCAATATTTCCTTAATCCCATGGAACGAAGCGGACTATCCGATGTTAAAAGAAAAAGTTACTGCACAAAAGGTTAAAGAATATTTTTGTGATATTTGCAAGGGAAAAGTGACCCGCTATGAGGTTGACGGCATATGTGCACTGAATTTTGTAATGGAAGAAGCCCTTGGAGGCGGTGTACTGCGTAGTCTGGCCATGGATAAACACGGAAAAGCTTTAAGTTCTGCTTTACTTGAAATGGAAATCTAATTTACCGGAGGACTTGCCTATGTTTCAGTTTGAAAAAAATGGCATGTATCAGATGCCTGTACATTTTGGTCCTTGCTGTGGTCCGAGACGTGGACCGGATGGTAAACGTTTTTATGAAAAAGGACCGCAGGAAAGTACGCAGCATACTCTGGTCTATGAAACAGACCCGGAAGTTTTAAAAATGTATCTGCCTGAAGGAATTTTGCTTCGGAGGCCTTATGTCATTGTCATACATAAAATACACCGAAATCTTCCCTGGCTGGCTGGTCATGGATATAATGTCACAGCTTTTAATGTACCAGTTACTTATTATGGTCAAAAAGAGACCGTTATAGGCAATTATCAGTTGGCGATATGGGAAAATCACGCCGATCCTATTATTTGCGGACGTGAGCAATTGGGATATTCAAAAATTTTCGCAGATATTGAAGATATCCGTAAAAATTTGAATGTTGAAACGGCGGCATTGTCATCCTGGGGATTTAAGTTTTTAAATTTGAAATTCCGATTTAATGAAATGCCTAATGAAAACAATCTGAAAGAATTAAAGTCCGTATTGTTTGATCCGGAGAATGAGGGGCTTTTACATTATAAATACATTCCTCATTCCGAAGTCGGATTTAATATTCCCGATGTCTGTTATGTGGCATTGACACCGAATAATTTCAAAATTCCGGACAATACGAAACCTTTGCCGGCACCAGAGCGTATCTGGTGCCAGGGAGAGCTGCAATGGTCCATTCCCCGCTGGGAGGATATGCCGACGCAGTATCATATAGTGCAGGGACTGGCGTCTCTGCCGGTAATTCGGTATATCGGTGCCTCCAGAGTATACCTGCAACATTATAATGACGTATACCATCAGCGTGCTGTTTACTAAATTTTTTATTATTATATAGCCCTTTCTCTTTTGCCCTTCGGGTTCATGCATATAATTATGTTTGCCCGAAGGGCATTTTTTCAACGTGATATAAGGGGATGAATTTTGGGACAATTCTTGCAATTATATCTCTGCAGAGATATAATTAAAAAGAGGTGATGAAAAATGGGAAAGATATTATATCATGGTTCCAATCACATAATTGAGCAGCCCGAATACGGGAAAGGTATGAGAAACAATGATTATGGCAGAGGCTTTTACTGTACAGAGAATCTGGAACTTGCGAAAGAATGGGCATGTGCAAAGCAAAAGGACGGGTATGCCAACATCTATGAATTGGATATGGATGGTCTGGAAGTCCTGAACCTGAATGATCCTTCATACCACATTCTGAATTGGCTTGCCCTGCTGGCAGAAAACAGGACTTACTGGCAGAATGGCAGTATCGCACAAGAGGCGAAGCAATATATAAAAGAGCATTTTTTGATTGATATTTCCGGATATGATATTCTGGTCGGATATCGTGCGGATGACTCTTATTTTTCTTTTGCGCAGGATTTTGTGTCAGGTACCATTTCGTTGCAAAAGCTTTCCGAGGCGATGCGACTTGGAAAATTGGGGGAGCAGGTTGTTTTGAAAAGCCGTCTGGCGTTTGACAGAATCCAGTATAAGGGAAATGAGCCGGTGAGTGCCGGGGAGTATTATCAGAAGAAAATGCGGAGGGAAAAAGAAGCAAGAAGGGAGTACCGCAGTACAAAGCAGCGTACTTCTTATCTGGGTGAACTGTTTATCATCGATATTATGAGGGAGGGGATGCAAAATGATGATCTGCGCCTACGATGAAGATTATGTGGCATCTGCACAGCGTATTCTCGGAGATATGATGGATTTTGCCGTGAATACGCTGGAATATGACGGGGATACTTTTTTTTCCATGTTTATCATATCCGGATTGGCGATTCAGTTCGGGAAAGGCAACCCTTCTTATGTGGCAGGAAGAACGGGTTGTGAGATGGCCAGAGAGGTGATACGTGCGAGCGGCTTAAAAGAGCCGGATGTTCCGGACGAGATGTATATAGATAAGTCTCCGGAATACTGGTGTGGATGGGCACTTGCGTATTACCAATGGTATACGGGGAGAACATTTGCAAGAATCCACAAGGCCGTTTCAATTGAGATGATTCTGAATATGTATTCGGTGCTGCATGAGGCGGATATTATGAAATTTGTAGCGGTCATGGATGAGAAGCTGCGGGACTATTATATGGAGACAAATCTGAAGCGGCTGCGTATCGGTATGGGACTGTCCCAGAGGGAACTTGCGCAGTTATCCGGTGTTGCACTAAGGCAGATTCAGCTTTTAGAGGAAAAGCACAGGGATATCAATAAAGCGCAGGCACTCACACTTTTTAAACTCGGAAAGGCGCTGCACTGTAACTGTGAAGATCTGCTGGAAATTTAGAGGGGTTGTTTATATTTATTTAATAGATAGTAGGAAGGTGAATGTGCCGCACCAAGAACAGATCGCATGGATTCAACATATGATAAAGAGTACTATTTTATTGGGGCGATGAATCATGGCGATTAAAGGCATTGATGTCAGCAATCATCAGGGATTGATTGACTGGGAGCGGGTGAAAAATTCGGGTATCCGCTTTGCAATCATACGGGCCGGATACGGTCGTTCAAATATAGATGAGAGTTTCAGAGGAAATGCAGAAGGCGCCCGCAAGGCGGGAATACCAATGGGTGTGTACTGGTTTTCCTATGCATTGAGTGAAGCGGGGGCGTTGGCTGAAGCGAAGCAGTGTGTGAGTACCATTAGAAATGATCCGGTGAAGCTGCCGGTGTTCTATGATTTTGAGGCTGTATCGGTTCAGTACGCAAAGGAACAGGGAGTCAATGTGACGAAGGCGGATTACAATCGCTGGGTCCGCGTGTTCTGTGAATACGTGGCAGACAGCGGTTATAAAGCAGGCGTGTATTATAATCTTGATTTTAAACAAAACTGGGTAGATCAAAGGATTATTGGCAAATATTATCAATGGCTGGCGTATTATACAACAGAAAAACAGACGGATTATGCCGTGCAGCAGTATAGCAATACCGGCAGGGTTGACGGGATCAGCGGTAATGTCGATTTGGATTGGGTATTGAGTGACAGGCTTGTAAAAATTATTGAAAACCATGAGCATGGAAGCGATGGAAACGGACAGGAGCGGCGTATCCGTTATATCAAAAGATTACAGAAAGCTTTGAACGAAGCGTATGATGCGGAACTGGCTGTTGATGGTTCGGCAGGACCTTTGACAAGAAAAGCAATTGAACGGCATTATCTGTATTATAAGATGCCGACCATAAAGAATGTGCATGTCGGCTGGCTTCAGGAGGTTCTGCGATTATTAGGTTACTCAATTGATAGAGATAACAGCTATGGCCCGGCGACAGAAAAGATTGTCAGACAGTTCCAGCAGGAGCACGGGTTAGCAGTTGATGGCTATGCAGGTGTTGAGACCCATTTGGCGATGTTGAATCTGCTATAAAGATAGGCCTACGCCTGAGTGGTTGTTGATCTGCAATGGTGGATCGATGGCACAGCGGCTGCTGCACAATTTTTGCAGCAGCCGCTGTTTGCGTGTTTGTTTGCGTGTCTGTCGGCCGGTAAAAAAAGAAGTTGTGAAGGGCTATTGAGATTCATCACAAACATGGTATAATAACGAGGAAAGTGGCTGCCGTGCTTGCACGGGCAGACATTTGACGAGAAACTCCATCGAGACGCCAGTCGAGATGGTATACTGTTAGAAGGCAATGATTTTTGATATTAACAGGGGTGTTTGATTTGGAAAAGGAAAAGATTTTTGAGGTTTTGGGTATAGAGGCAACGAATGATAAGGAAAAGCTGCGGCAGGCTTATCGCGGACAGCTTGTGCACCATCATCCGGAGGATGACCCGGAAGGATTTAAGGCGCTGCGGACAGCTTACGAAGAAGCGATGGCTTTGGCGGACAAGAAGGAGGAGGAACAGCAGCAGGCGGCCGGTGAACTTTCCCCCGGTGAGCAGTGGATCGCGCAGGCCGAAAAGCGTTATGCCCGCCTGTCTTTGAGAAAAGATGTGGACGGCTGGAAACAGTGGCTTGCGGATGATTATTGTGTGGCATTGGATACGGTCGAGGAAGCCCGTGAGCGTTTCCTGCAATTTGCGTTATCCCATTTTTATTATCCGGATGAAGTGTGGAAAGCCTTTGACAGGGAATTTCAGATCGTTGCGGATAAGAAACAACTGGAAGAACGTTTTCCTGAGAGTTTTCTTGATTATGCTGTATGGAATATACGGGATGGGGTTTTTATTGATTTTGATTTATTTGAGGGAGACGATGAAGCGGATTTTGACGGCTATATCCGGCATTATTATGATTTGAAATATGCGGTGGAAGCAGGAAATGCCGGACAGGCGGCGGATATTATGAAAGTGCTGGATGATTATCCGATCCGTCATGAATATGTGGATGTGGAGCAGATGAAACTGGCCATGGCACAGGAAAAATGGCAGGAAGTTGAAAACTGGATATGTCTGTTTGAGGCAAGGGAAGACGATAATATTTACATATGCCTGATGATGGCCGTGGCCTGTGAGCGGCTGGAACAGTGGGAGAAAGCGGAAGAAATGTATGACCGGCTGTTGCAGAAAAATCCCGATGCCTATGCGGCTGGCATGGGAAGGGCACGATGCAGGTTTCATGACGGCAAGTATCAGGAGGCCAAAGAACTGGTGCTGGATCTGCTTGAGATCAGCAAAAATGATGAGCAGGGCCAGCAGTTGATGATGCAGATCAATGAACAGTTGATTGCTGGATATCTGTCCAGGGAACAGGAATTGGCTGCCAAAGACCAGATCGATCTGGCATGGTGCTATTTGCAGAACGAGCAGTATGAGAAAGCGGTTGCCATTGTGGAGTCTTTGCAGGATACGGAGGCGATGCAGGCGGAGTACAATAATCTGGCGGGCCGGGTCTATCTGTATATGCAGCAGGAGGAAAAGGCTTTGCCGTATCTTCAATTATGGCTGGAAGAACTGGATCAGATCGATGCGTCCGATGGGGAGAAAAAGGACAGAAAACGGCGGCTGCCTTATGCCCATTTCTGTGTGGGACTTTGCTATGAGAAAATCAGCCAGAATGATCCGGAACTGACAGAAAAGGGGCTGGCCTATATCGACCGGGCCATTGAGACGGAGAAGGATCAGATGATGCGTTTGTCTTACCTTTCTTCCAAGGCAGAATGGATGAACAAGCTGGAGCGCTACAATGAATGTGTCGCGATCTGTGATACCGTTCTGGCGGAGGATAAGCGGTACCTGCCGGCCTATATCATGCGCCAGGAAGCAGCCTTTGAACTGCATCAGGGACAGAGTGTTGTGGACGATTATTACCGTATTATTGAACTTTTCCCGAATTATCCAAAATGTTATCTTCTGGCGGCTAAGACGTTTTATTATTATAAAGAATATAAAGATGCCCTGGATATTATCAGGCAGGCTGAGGATGCCGGACAGCAGACGGATTCCCTGGTTTATCTGAAGGCAAAATGCAATTATTATCTGTCGGAGAATGCAGGGCAGGCGCAGGAAGTTGCGGAAACCTATGAAGAACTGCTGAAAAGTCAGGAGCTGACAGATGACGAAAAGGAGCAGCTTCGCATAGATCTGGCGGAATGTCTGATCTATATGCGGGATTTCAAAACAGCGCTGGTGCGGGTGGAGCGGTTTATAGGTGAATATCCTGATAACCACACATTGCTCTGGATCAAGGCCGATGTTTTACAGTATCTGGAAAAGTATGAGGAGGCATTGAAAGCCTATGAGGGGGCCCGGAACTATTTTCCGGAGAATCCGGGGATACTTTTTGATCTGGCAAAATGTCAGATGATGGTGAACCATTATGAGGAAGCGATTAAACGTTTCAGGGAGGTGCTGCAATTGGATGAGCAGTACCGGGATGCCAATGGGTATTTAATGGAGGCGTACCATCAGCTGATGCTTGAAAAAGAGGATGTCCATTTGCTGGACGAGGCACTGCCGTACGCCGACCGTCAGATTGAACTGACGCCGACGGAATATGATTATATTCAGAGGGGAATTCTGTATCAGGATGGCGGAAAGCCGGAAAAAGCCATAGAGGATTTTATGGCCGCTCTTGAAATCAATCCGGAATCCGCCTATGCGACCAATAATCTTGGTTTTGATTATCGGTTGGTCAACCGCTTTGATGAAGCAATCGAGATGCTGGAGTGTTCCCTGAAGCTCCGCCGCGAGCAGGAATTGCCGCTGAAGATCGTCTATCAGAATATGGCGGTTACATGGCTGATTATGGGAAATTATGAACGGGCTGCACAGGTACTGAAGGAAAATATCAAAAACTGCGGCAGAAATTATAATGCGGAGTATGTGCTGGCAGAGGTCTATCACAGGGCCGGGCAGTATCTGGAGGCATTAAAGACCTATGAAGAAATGATCCGTCAATATCCGGAAGAAACAAGTGGACTGATGGTGGAATCAGCCCATGTGTACGCGGCCATGGGAGATACACGCAAGTGTGAAAAAATCATCAAAGCTGAGTATAAGAAAAATAAAAATGATGAGTGGTATTTTCATGAATATGTGGAATATCTGGCGGAGGTGCGCAGGGATTTCCGAAAGGTGCTGCAGGTATTTCGGAGTGAACCGGCAGTTGATGACATGCGCAAAAAAATCGGTATACAGCATCTTTATATCGAGGCTCTCTGGCGTGTCGGGAAGAAAAAACACGCAGCCAGGGCCATGGAGACAATGCTTGCCATGCTGCAGGGATATGGCGAAGAAAAATATTATGGGATTGACAATCAGGCGATGTACCGTTTTAATATTGCTATGGGCCTTTTATTTGGCGGAAAAGCTGCAGAGGCAGAGCAGATTTTTAAAGAGATGCTCAATGGCCGGCGCTGCCGTTCCTGCCATTATTGTAAATGTTTTGAAGCATTGTATGGCCTTGGATATGTGCGTTTGATGGCGGGGCAGGCCGATGAAGCCTATACGTATTTTCAGGAAGCATTATCCGTGAATCCCGGGGATGCCATCTGCGTTTATTATGGTAAGGAGAAAAGAAAGCAATTATGATCATAGGAATAGATTTAGGAACAACAAACAGTCTGGCGGCATATTTTACTGAGGAAGGGCCGAAATTGATCCCAAACCGGCTCGGTGCGTATTTGACACCTTCTGTCGTCAGTATTGATGAGGACGGACAGGTGTATGTGGGGGACACGGCCAAAGAACGGGCGATTCTTTACCCAAAGAGCACGGCGGCGGCCTTTAAGCGCAGCATGGGAAGTGATAAAAATTTTGTTTTAAGCGGCCGGGAATACCGGGCGGAAGAATTGTCGTCGCTGATCCTCAGGGCTTTGAAGGAGGATGCGGAAGTTTTTCTGGGAGAACCTGTGACGGAGGCGGTCATCAGTGTTCCGGCGTATTTTAATGATGAACGGCGGCGGGCCACAAAGCGCGCGGGAGAGCTGGCCGGACTGAAAGTGGAGCGGATCATCAGTGAGCCGACGGCGGCAGCCGTTGCCTACGGCCTCTATGAAAGTCCGAAAAATGCCAGATTTCTTGTATTTGATCTGGGCGGCGGTACTTTTGATGTCTCCATCCTTGAATTGTTTGATCAGATTCTTGAGGTAAGAGCCGTGGCCGGAGATAATTTTCTCGGCGGCGAGGATTTCACGGAAGTGCTGATGAAGATTTTTTGTGAAAAGCAGCAGATCGAACTGGACGCGCTGAGTGAAAAGGAGCGGGAGCAGCTTCGCAAGCAGGCGAATGAGGCAAAGCACCGATTTGCTGACGCGAAAAATGTGTGCATTCGCTTTGTGAAGGATGAAACCGAACAGATGGCGGAAATCAGTGAAAAGGAATATGAGGCGGCCTGCGCGCCGCTGCTTGAACGGATTCGCCAGCCTATTAAGCGGAGCCTGGCGGATGCCGGACTGAAGCTGTCGGATATTGATACCATTGTATTGATCGGCGGCGCCACAAGGATGCCGATGATCCGGCGTTTTGTGACAAAGCTGTTTCGTCGGATACCCGACTGGCGTATCAACCCGGACGAGGCCGTGGCCCTTGGGGCTGCGGTCCAGGCAGCCATGAAGGAGCGCAATGAAGCCATCAAAGAGGTGATCCTGACGGATGTCTGTCCTTTTACTCTGGGGACGGAAGTGAGTTACGAGATCGAAAAGGGGCGTTATGAGAGCGGGCATTACTGTCCGATCATTGAGCGCAATACGATCATCCCGGCCAGCAGGACGGAGCGGCTCTATACGGTGCATGATCATCAGAATCAGGTACGGATCCATGTGCTCCAGGGTGAGAGCCGTCTGGCCAGAAACAATGTATCACTGGGAGAACTGCTGATCGATGTACCCGACGGCAAAGCGGGCGAAGAAGCCGTGGATGTGACCTATACGTATGATGTCAACGCGATCCTTGAAGTGGAAGTACGGGTTGTTTCTTCCGGTAAAACGGAGCGGAAAGTCATTAAAAATCAGTATACAAAGATGACAGATGAAGAAATTAATCAGAGATTTCAGGAATTGTCCTATCTGAAGATCCATCCGAGAGATCAGGAAGAAAATAAACTGTGGCTGCTGCGGGGCGAACGTCTGTATGAAGAAAGCCTGGGACCGGTCCGTTTGTGGATCGAGCAGGCGGTGGAGAAATTTGAGCGGGCGCTGGAAACAAGGGATCATCAAACGATTGCAAAGGCCAGAGAAGAATTTATTCAGTTTCTGAAGAATTATGAAGATTATGAATAATGGACAGGACTGTCCATAATGACGAAAATCGCAAAAAATGCAGGATTTTATGTGGCAACTTGCAAGAAAAAAAGAAATATGGTTGCATTTCCTTGATGAGTAGCGTTATAATAGTAACGCATTACAGTGTATGACACATGTTGTTGGAACAGATGAAATGAATATTCTGTTGAAAATAAATTCAGAAAGGAATGTCAGCGATGAAAAAAGCTTATGCATCACTTGGCAGGGAGGAACTGCTTGTATTAAAGGATGAACTTGAGAAGGAATTCCAGGGTTATAAAGAAAAAGGATTAAAATTGGATATGTCCAGAGGCAAACCATCTATCGCCCAGTTGAATCTGTCCATGGGAATGATGGATGTCTTTCACAGTGAGTCTGATTTGAAATGCGAGGACGGTACGGACTGCCGGAATTACGGTGTTCTTGACGGTATTCCGGAGGCTAAGCGCCTGCTGGCATCCATTGCGGAAGTGTCTCCGGATAACATTATAATTTATGGCAATTCCAGTTTGAATGTCATGTATGATACAGTGGCGAGAGGCTATATGCTCGGTTATCTCGGACATACGCCATGGTGCAAGCTTGATCATGTCAAATTCCTCTGTCCTGCGCCGGGATATGACAGACATTTTAAGATTACAGAATCTTTTGGCATTGAGATGATCGCTATTCCAATGACTGAGTGCGGACCGGATATGGATATGGTGGAGGAATATGTCAATCATGATCCGGCTGTCAAAGGTATCTGGTGCGTTCCGAAATATTCAAATCCACAGGGTTATTCCTATTCCGATGAGGTTGTTAAAAGATTTGCCGCACTGACGCCGGCTGCGGAAGATTTCAGGATTTTCTGGGATAATGCCTACAGTGTGCATCATTTATATGAGGATGATCGGGATGAGATCCTTGAGATCCTTGAAGAATGCGAGGAAGCCGGACATGCGGATATGGTATTCAAGTTTACATCGACTTCCAAGATCAGCTTTCCGGGTTCAGGTGTTGCGGCAATTGCAACTTCCCAAGCCAATCTTGCAGATATCAGGAAACAGCTGCTGGTACAGACCATCGGTCATGATAAGCTGAACCAGCTTCGGCATGTGCGTTTCTTTAAAGACCGTTATGGTGTGGAAGCCCAGATGCGCCGCCATGCCGATATTCTGCGCCCGAAATTTGAGACTGTATTGTCAACGCTGGAGGAAGAATTGGGAGGACTTGAAATCGGTACATGGACAAAGCCAAAGGGCGGATACTTTATTTCCTTCGATTCTCTGGAAGGCTGTGCCAAAGCGATCGTAGCCAAAGCCAAAGAGGCCGGTGTCGTGATGACGGATGCCGGAGCCACCTATCCGTATGGTATTGATCCGAAGGACAGCAATATCCGTATTGCGCCTTCCTATCCGACAGTTGAAGAACTGACAATGGCGGCAAAATTATTTACACTTTGCGTGAAGCTTGTCAGTGTTGAAAAATTGCTGGGTGAATAACAGAAAATGAAAGAGATGGAAAACAGGGTGGAAAACCCTGTTTTTTTAGGCCTGTTTTTGATACAATAAAAGAAGAACAGACGATAATTGCTGAGTAAAGCAGAAAGGGAACAATGACGCAGCAATGCTGCGGCAGGTAGCATATGGTACAGATATTAAAACCGGATATACAGGTCAGGCAATTTTTTTGGTCAGAAACGATTGAAAACTATCGATTGAACGGAGTGGTATCTGAAGTGCATTTGCGGGACATCTGGAAACAGATGCAGCGTGTCTGGCGACCGGCGATATGGTATTTATTGGAGGAGCAGCGTATACAGAGGAGAGGCAGGACAACGCCGGATTCTGTACTTGCGGCTGTAACACTTGGCGCAGGTATTGATCAATTGCTGGGTGAACTGGAGAACAGGAATGGTTTATTAGATGCTTACGCCGTTGATTGTCTTTCCATGGAAGCGATGCGCTGCTTTTACGGTGTTCTGGAAAAGGAGCTTCAGAGACAGGGCTTCTACATCAGCCGATATCATTTTGCAGATCCGGATGAAGAAGGCGGGGAGAATATCCGGTCACTGCTCGATTTATTACAGACAGATATCAGTCTGTCGCCCGAGGGAATGATGCGTCCCTGCAAAAGCGTTGTGTACAGAGGGTTTCTGACAGAAGAAAAGGCAGAGAACTGTGAGTTGATCTGCAGCAGTTGTGAGAATCTGAATTGTCAGCGCCGTCGTTTAAGAAGCAGAGAAAATTACAGAGAACCGGGGGTTTTAAAATACAGTTATGGATATCAGAGAATATTTGGAAAAAAATAGAATCATTACGGACGGCAGTATGGGAACATATTACGACCAGCTGACCGGGTACCGTGGGGAAGTGGCTGAGCGGGCCAATCTGACCCATCCGGAAACGGTACGCGCCATCCACAGGGCTTATATCGAAGCAGGGGCACAGCTGATCCGCACGAATACCTTTGCGGTGAATGCCATGTTTTTTGAGAAAAAGGAAGAAAGACTGGCGTGTTTGAAGGCGGCCTGGCAGAATGCGGAGGCAGCAGTGAAAGAAAGCGGCCGCGAAGATATATGGATCGCCGCTGACATGGGGCCGATTGATGAGAGCGAAACAAGAAATACGGAAGCGGTCATTGCGGAATATCAGTCATTGAGCCAGTGTTTTTTGGAACTGGGCGCCAAAGTGTTTGTGTTTGAAACGTTGTCGGAACTTCATGCGGTTTGCGAGGCTGCAGCTTTTATTAAGGCCAGATTGCCGGAAGCTTTTATTATCACACAATTCAGTTTTAACCGGAATGGCTATACGAAATCGGGCATGGGTGTGCGGGCTTTGCTGGCGGCGACAGCCGGTGCGGCAGCGATTGATGCCGTTGGGTTTAACTGCGGCGTGGGTCCGGTGCATCTCTACGAACTGTTGAAAAAGCAGGCTTTTCCGAAGGGAAAATACCTGACGGCACTGCCGAATGCCGGATATCCTGTGGAATTGAGAGGACGCATGCTATATTCTGAAAATGTGCCTTACTATGTGGAAATGATGGAAAAAATTGCCGGATTGGGCTTTGATTTTCTTGGCGGCTGCTGCGGGACGACTCCTGCGCATATTAAAGGCATTCATGATTTACTGCAAGAAGGCCGTCGTCCGCCGAAAAAACTGATGCCGGAGGTGATACATAGCGGCGGTGCCAAAGACGGACAAAGGGCGGTATTGACGCCGTTTATGCGCAGACTTCTTGCAGGAGAAAAGGTTTTTGCGGTAGAACTGGATCCGCCTTTTGATGCCAATGACAAAAAATTGATGGAAGGTGCGGCTCATTTAAGAAATATTGATGCGGATCTGGTGACACTGGCTGATTCACCGCTGGCAAGGCCAAGGGCTGACGCCGTTGCGGCGGCGGTCAAGATGCAGTACACGCAGGGCATGGCAGTAATGCCCCATATTTCCTGCCGTGATAAAAATATGATCGCCCTTCGGGCTCAGTTTCTTGGGATGCATATGAACGGGCTGAGACATGCGCTGATCGTGACCGGGGACCCAATAGCAAGGGGCGACAGGGAAAGTATCAAAAGTGTTTTTAACTTTAATTCCATTAAACTTATGCGGTATTTGCAGACCATGAACCAGGAAGTATTTGGCAATGAGCCGATTTATTATGGCGGCGCCCTGAATCATAACAATGGTTCCATTGATAATATTGCAGCGAGGATGCGTCAGAAGATGGAAGCGGGGGCTTCATATTTTCTGACACAGCCGGTGTACGGACAGGAAGATTTGGACAGGCTGCGGGAATTAAGAGCGCAGTCAGGAGGCCGGATCCTGGCGGGCATTATGCCGTTGGTCAGCAGGAAAAACGCGTTGTTTATCAGAAATGAGATGCCGGGGATCCATGTGCCGGATGCGGTGCTGGAGCGGTATGAGGAAGGGCTTGACCGTGAGGCTTATGAGCGGATCGCCATAGAAATCAGTCTGGATCTGATGCAAAGGCTTCAGGATTGCTGTGACGGTTACTATCTGATGACACCATTTAACAGGGTGTCACTGATTGAAAGAATTATTCTATTGGCAAAAAAGGAGTTGGCGTGATGAGACGACAGGAATTTCAACAATTATGCCGTGAAAAGGTGCTTCTGCTTGACGGAGCGACGGGAACCAATCTTCAGAAGGCGGGGATGCCGACAGGCGTATGTCCGGAAGCCTGGATCCTTGAACATCCGGATGTGCTTATTGATTTGCAGAGCGCTTACTATGAGGCCGGCAGTGATATCGTGCTGGCGCCGACCTTTACGGCCAATCGGATCAAATTGGAAGAATACGGGCTGGCGGATGATATTGAGTCTATCAATCACCGTCTCGTGGCATTGACAAAAGAGGCGGCCGGAAACAGCGGTCTGGTGGCGGGAGATATGACCATGACAGGGCAGCAGCTTGCGCCGGTGGGCGACCTCGCCTTTGAAGAACTGGTGGCGGTTTATAAAGAACAGGCCGGATTGCTGGCGGCGGCCGGGGCCGACTTATTTATTGTAGAAACGATGATGAGTCTGAATGAATGCAGGGCGGCGGTACTGGCCATTCGTGAAACCTGTGAACTGCCGGTGATGGTGACGCTGTCCTTTAATGAGGACGGGCGCACGCTGTTTGGCTCGGATGCAAAGACAGCCATGGTTGTTTTGCAGTCTCTGGGCGCTGATGCGGTGGGCGTTAACTGTTCCACCGGGCCGGAGCAGATGGTGGCTCTTGTGGAAGATATGAAAGCTTATGCCAATATTCCGGTCATTGCAAAACCGAATGCGGGAATGCCGGAAATCATTGATGGAGAGACGGTTTACCGGATGTCTCCGGAAGAATTTGCGTCAGATGTCAGTCAACTTCTGGAAGCGGGAGCGGGTATCCTTGGCGGGTGTTGTGGGACGACCCCTGAACATATCCGGGCTCTGAAGGAAATGGTCAGAGAAAGGAAAGTGCCGGAAATTTCCGGTGTGCACAGGCGTGTCCTGGCTTCTGAGCGGCAGACGCTGGATATAGAACTGGATGGGCCGTTTCTGGTAGTGGGTGAGCGCATCAACCCGACGGGCAAGAAGAAGCTGCAGGCAGCCCTGCGGGAAGGCGAGATGGATAGGGTCATGGATATGGCCATCGCCCAGGAGGAGAAAGGTGCGGCTATTCTCGATATCAATATGGGGATGAATGGCATTGATGAAAAGGAAATGATGCTCAAATCCATTGAGATCGTGACACAGGCTGTGAATCTGCCCCTCTGCATTGATTCGAGCCATGTGGATATCATCGAAGCGGCGCTGCGTGTTTATCCGGGGCGTGCCCTCATTAATTCCATTTCTCTGGAGAAAGAGAAATTTGAGCGGCTGCTGCCGCTGGCACGAAAATATGGCGCCATGTTCATTCTGCTGCCTTTGTCTGATGAGGGGCTGCCAAAGGACATGGATGAGAAAATACAGATTATCCATACCATCATGGATAGAGCCCTGGAACTCGGATGTCATAAAGAGGATATCATTGTGGATGGTCTTGTGGCGACGGTGGGTGCCAATAAACAGGCAGCAATTGATACGCTGAATACGATTACGTACTGTCATGATACCCTGGGACTTGCCACGGTCTGCGGTTTATCCAATATCTCTTTTGGCCTGCCGGAGCGGGCTAATGTGAATACGGCCTTTTTGACAATGGC
Source organism: uncultured Coprococcus sp. (assembly GCA_964447245.1). Lineage (GTDB taxonomy): Bacteria > Bacillota > Clostridia > Lachnospirales > Lachnospiraceae > Coprococcus_A. The sequence goes on from CAYURX010000018.1 coordinate 18,637, forward strand.
CATCAGCAGGGGTCTGACCATGGCTATTGCCAATCCTTCCCAGGATATGCTCATGAATGCGGCGTTTTCGGCGGATTTGCTTTTGAATAAACCGCAGGGGGATGTACGTTATATTGAGCGTATGAATGCGATGAAGGCCGGGCAGGAGTCAGAATCAGCCGGAAATATGGCGGAGAATCGGCCATCGGCCGGCGGTAATGATCAAAACCCGCAGAATGTTTCGCGTCTCGTTTTTGAGGCGGTCTTAAAAGGCAATCAATCCGGTATTTTGAAACTGGTGAAAGAAGGGCTGGCTCACGGCCTTACACCGGATGGTATCATTGAGACCAGTCTGATACCGGCCATTCAAAAAGTTGGCGATCTGTTCGAACAGCAGAAATATTATCTGCCGCAGTTGATCGCCAGTGCCGAAACCATGGAAAAAGCCATTGATTATCTGGAACCGTTGCTGGCCAGAGAGGATGCGGAGGAGAAAGCGACTGTGATCATGGCAACGGTGGAGGGTGATATCCATGATATTGGAAAGAATCTGGTTGTGCTTATGCTGAAAAATTACGGTTATCGTGTGATTGATCTTGGAAAGGATGTGTCCAAAGAACGGATCGTGGCAGCGGCCATGGAGGAAAAGGCCGCCATTATCGGATTGTCTGCGCTGATGACAACGACTATGATGCGTATGCGGGAGGTCATCGAATACGCCCGCCAAAAGGGATGCAGCAGTCAAATCATCATCGGCGGGGCCGTAACAACACAGAGTTTTGCAGATGAAATCGGCGCGGACGGTTACTCGAAAGATGCAGCGGAAGCGGTGCATCTGGTAGAAAGACTGCTGGATTGCAGAAAATATAAGTCGGAATGATAAATTCGAATAAAAAATACCCATTGGTACACAATAATTCCATGAATAAAAAGGAGGTTGTGACCAATGGGTATTTTTTGTCCTGTGATAGATGTAAAAGCAAGGGAGATTCTGGATTCAAGGGGTAATCCGACGGTTGAGGCGGAGGTAGTGGCCGAAGGCGGTGTGACAGGCAGGGCGGCCGTTCCGTCGGGGGCATCGACGGGTAAGTTTGAGGCGCTTGAACTCAGAGATACAAAGGATGACTGGCGGTATGGCGGCAAGGGTGTCAATCAGGCGGTGACCAATGTGAATGTGGATATCAAGGATATCCTGGTGAATCATCCGGTGACGGACCAGATTCATCTGGATCGAATGATGCTGGCTTATGACAGTACGGAAAACAAGTCAAAGCTTGGCGCGAACGCCATGCTGGGTACTTCCATCGCTGCGGCCAGAGCGGCGGCGGATATTGTGGGCCTGCCGTTGTTCCAGTATCTTGGCGGATGTTATGCCCATCAGCTTCCGGTGCCGATGATGAATATTATCAACGGCGGCGCCCATACGACATCGACCATTGACTTTCAGGAATTTATGATCATGCCTGTGGGAGCCTGCTGCTTTCGAGAAGGTCTGCGCATGGGAACGGAGGTCTATCATGCATTAAAGAAGCTCCTTCACGAAGCGGGGCATGTGACGGCCGTCGGTGATGAGGGCGGTTTTGCGCCTGATTTGAAAGACGCGGAAGAAGCCTTTGATTTTCTGATGCGCGCGGTAAAGGAAGCGGGCTATGAGCCGGGGAAAGATGTGGTATTTGCCATGGATGCGGCGGCCAGCGAGCTTTATAATGATGAGACGGGAAAATATATTTTTGAGGGTGAAGGCAAACGAAAAGGGCACCCGGTCGTGCGATCCGCCGAAGAAATGATCGACTATTATAAGAAGCTGACGGAGAAATATCCGCTGAAATCCATAGAGGATGGTCTGGATGAGGAAGACTGGGAAGGCTGGGTGCATATGACGAAGGAACTGGGATCCTATGTACAGCTTGTGGGTGATGATCTGTTTGTTACCAATGCAAAGCGTCTGAAACGGGGCATCAGTCTTGGCGCGGCCAATGCCATTTTGATTAAAGTCAATCAGATCGGTACGGTGACGGAGACAATGGAAGCCATTGAAATTGCCAAAAGAGCCGGTTACAATATCGTTATTTCCCATCGTTCAGGTGAAACGGAGGATACGTTTATTGCTGATCTGGCTGTCGGCGTCAATGCGGGACAGATTAAAACGGGCGCCCCTTGCCGGAGTGACAGAGTGGCAAAATATAATCAGCTTCTGCGAATTGAAGATGAACTGGGCGCCAGCGCGGTTTACGGCGAACAGGTGAAGGAGACAGGCAAAGCCACATACGGTATCAGAAACTGGCGTTAGATCCGGCAGAGCTTTGGAAAAGTTTTGGAAAATATTTGAAATAATCAGCATATAAAATTTATATGTGATATAGCATTCTGTATAAAAAGGTGATATGATGAAAAGGTGGTTGTACACATTGGTGAAATGGATGTGTAGAACCCCTTTTGTTGTATGAGAAGGAAATCCATTGAATCCTATAATAAGAAAATCGAAGATAAGAAAAGAGGAACAAAATTATGCGTCACCAGAAGGAACAGAATTTACAAAGAGCGATCTACATATTTACCATCGTTGTCTGTCTCACGGCCATTGCCAGTGGATTGAGTTCAACCACTTATTCTAATTATTTTAAAGAAGTCTTCAATGTCACCAGTGAACAGCGGGGATTCATTGAGATCCCGAGAGAGTCACCGGGCATATTGTGCGCGGTGATCGTATCACTTCTGGCGGCTTTCAGTGATGTGACGATTGCGGTCGGTTCGCAGATACTGGTGATGATCGGCCTGATCGTGATGGGATTCATGAGCCCGACCTACGGCGTGATGCTGCTGTTTCTGTTTATCAATTCTCTGGGAACGCATTTGTTTATGCCGCTCAATGATGCGATCAGCATGGATCTCGCGAAAGAGGGAGAGGTTGGTAAGACGCTGGGACACTTCAAGAGCAGCGCGAGTCTGTGGACGATGATTACGGCCTGCGTGGTATTTGTCGGTTATCGTTTTGGCCTGTTCAGTTTTGCGGACCGGATTTTGAAGCCTTTTGTTATTGCGGCTGTTTTGTCGGCTGTGGCGGCCCTGCTGCTGATTTATTTAAAGAAAATCATGCCGGAGGGCAGCGGGCATAACAAACCAAAGAGCAAGTTTATTGTGCGTAAGCAGTATACGCCATATTATCTGACGCTGGTAGCCTATGGCTGCCAGAAACGAATTAAGCTGGTTTTTGGCCCGTGGATCGTCATTGAATTGCTGGGGCGGGGCGCGGATACAGTGGCGCTGCTGGCCATTGTGACTTCGTTTTTGGGGACATTTTTCAGCAAATATCTTGGTCGGATGCTGGATAAGAAGGGCCTGAAATTTACGATGATTTTTGAGGGCCTGTATCTGCTTGTGATCGCGGCGGCCCTTGGCGTGGCAGCGGGTGCGCTGGAGAAAGGCTATCTTGAAAAAGACGGCTGGATGATTTTTATTGTTTATGGTATTTACATACTGGCTTATCTGCTGGAACAATTCAATATGGTGCATGCATACATGATGCGCAGGCTGGCCATTGATCCGTCGGAGGTAACGGAGAGTCTTTCAGTAGGATTAAGTATTGATCATGTGCTGGCGATTACAGTATCTTCGATTTTTGGTGTGATCTGGGCCAGATTTGGCGCGGAATATGTTTTTTTCATCTGTGCGGCAACGGCGCTGGTGCAGGTGGGGGTTGGTATTTACATGGGGAAAAGGATGAGTGAAAATGAGAGAGCAGCAGGATAAAGGACTGATGACAGAGGGACCGATCGCGCAGCAGTTATTCCGGTTTGCCATGCCGCTTTTGCTGGGCAATCTGTTTCAGCAGTTTTACAGTGCGGTGGATTCCGCCGTTGTTGGACAATTTGTCGGCAAGGAGGCGCTGGCGGCCATTGGATCATCTGCCAGTATGATCAATCTGATCGTGAGTCTGTTTATGGGAATTGCCATTGGCGGTACTGTTTGTGTTTCCCAGTATTACGGCGCAAAAGATAAAGAGGGACTGCATCACGCGATTCATACAATTATGGCGTTTTCGCTGATGGCCGGTGTACTGATGACCGTTCTGGGAATCATCTTATCGGAACGGCTGCTGATTTTAATCGGAACGCCGGAAGAAGTTATAGGATTATCCACCCTGTACTTTAAGATTTTCTTTGGCGGCAGCCTGGCCATTGTCATTTACAATATGGGCAGCGGTCTGCTGCGGGCTGTGGGGGATTCCAGGAGACCATTATACTACCTGATCGTTGCTTCTGTATTGAATATTATATTTGACCTGCTGTTTGTGGCGGTTTTTAAGTGGGGGATCGCCGGAGCGGCCTTTGCGACGATTCTGGCCGAGGCGATCAGCGCTTTGCTGGTTGTTCGTGTGCTGCTGCGCACGGATGCGGATTACCGGCTTGTCCTTAAGGATATCCGCATTTATGGTCGGCAAATGAAACAGGTCGTCCGTGTAGGATTGCCAAGCGGCGTCCAGAATGCGGTCGTTTCCATTTCAAATGTTTTTGTGCAGAGCAGTATTAACGCATTTGGAACGGTGGCCATGGCGGGATGCGGCGCTTATATGAAAATTGACGGTTTTGTTATACTTCCGGCGTTGAGTTTTTCCATGGCAGTGACCACATTTACAGGCCAGAACATGGGCGCGGCTAATTATGATCGTGTAAAAAAGGGGCTGAAGGTCGGTTCAGCCATGAGTCTTGGCTCGATTCTGGCCATTGTGATCGTTTTGCAATTTATCACACGGCCGCTGTTATATGTGTTTGCAACTGATGCGGAAGTCGTTGCGGTTGGTATACAGATGATGCAGGTGGAATCACTTGGCTATCTGCTGGTAGCGCTGACCCATACCATCGCCGGAGCGCTGAGGGGTGCGGGGCTGACGAAAGTGCCTATGTTTGTGATGATTGGCTGCTGGTGTGTGCTGCGTATGCTCTGGATCATTTATGTCGGCAGGCCGACGGGCAATCTGCAGGTCGTACTGGCGGGTTATCCGATTACATGGCTTTGCAGCGCAGTCATCATGCTGATTTATATCAAAAAGGTGGACTGGATCCATTATTATGAGAAACACCTGAAATAAAACGGGAGTCTGAGGGAGAAACGCATGGCAAAGCAGGATGATTTCAGAAAGGCATTATCAAATTTTACTTATGATATGGCCAGCGGTGACGCCATTCGCTATATGGCCGGGCAGGGTTATTCTGTCAGGCAGATCATGGAACGGCTGGATTTTCCCACACCTGCAGAGAAAGTGCAGCAGACCGTCTGGCAATATTTGCTGGATACGGAAGTTCTGCTGTTGGATGTGCCCGGCATGGCCCAGCCGGAACAGGTGAAATACATGCGGACTTATGATCAGTATGGCAAAGCCAGTTTTATACAGGTCGCTGTCCCTGGCAGCGGACGGGAGGCCGTTTGTTTTGAGGAAAAAGATTATTGTGAAGCGCGGGATGGCCGTTTAGTGGATTTTCTTGGCAGGCTTTCCGGAAAAAACGGTGAAGACGCGTCGTATATTTCATGCGATTTTGGATTGTACCGCAGGCGTGATGCGGACGGATACCGGAAAAGGATGCTGGCGCTTAACAGCCGGCAGCGGGAGTATGTGGAGGGTCTGCCCTGGGAACGATGTATAGCTTATCATCGTCTTGACCGGCGCATGCGGGAGATCACGGGCAGACTGTATGAGGCAGGGGTTTATCAGGGAGAGGCATTCTTTTTAAAAAGTAAAGAGAAAATAGATATCCGCCTGATTTAACTGAACAGATGGATGAAGATATTAGACCCGGATAATTCTGGAATTGTTAGAATTGTCCGGGTTTATCTATTTTTATATATCCGGATGTTCGCCATCCAGCAGACCAAGCAGAGCGCCCAGTGCCGGGTTCTGATTGTCGGCCTTCCAGACAGCGATGACATCAATGTATTCATGCTCGCCCTCTAAAGGGATAAAAACAAGATCGTTGGACTGACGGACATAGCGGATGGCAGATTCCGGCAGAATGGTGATACCGATGCCGGCGGCGACGAGCAGCAGCAGCGTTTCAATGTCGGTGGAAGTACCGATGACCTTTGGGATAAAACCGGAATCCGCGTATTTTTCAGGGATAATATAGCCATAATCTTTGGCATGTATGTTTTCGTAATATTTCGTAAGAAAAAATGAATCATTTCTTAAATCATACCGGCGGATCGAACTGAGCTGCGCGTAAGGGTGGGAAGGATAAAGCACTGCGTAGAGCCGATGGGAGACAATGCGCCGGTAGCGCCTTCTCTATCTGGCTGTCAGTATGGTAATAGTTGCTATCGGAGTGGCCCTTTATGTGAAGCCGAATCTGATACCCCTTCCGGGAGAAGGTGTCATGCAGGCCCTTGTGGAGCGTTTCGGCATCAGGTTTCCGAATGCCAAGACAGGATTCGACACATCCATGGTCATTGTGGCCGGGGCACTGTCCTTGATTGCCTTCCATGGGCTGAATGGTGTGCGGGAAGGCACGGTTATTGCCGCCATCGGTGTGGGGCAATTGATGAAAATATGGAACCGGTACGGTGATGCTTCGGTGAGTTATTTTTTAAAAGAAGACAGAAGCATAAGAATTCACTTATGAAGACAGAAGTATTTATTATTAGCAGGAACGTGTGGCATCTATTATAATGAATATATCAGAAACGCTACGGTGAATCCTGTAAGGTATATGCTTTGAAACAAACAAATATGAGAGATATTAAGGAGAAAAATGATGAACAAGACAAAAAGTCAGGAATGCAAAAGTGCAGTAAGGTTTTTTGCAGTGTGTATGAGCATCTTGTTGGTATGTTCGGTTCTTATCTGGGGATTCCAGAGTGATTGGGGAAGTGTGAAGATTAAACGTATCTATTTGACCGGACAGGATGGTTCAACCATCAGTTCATTGATCTATGTGCCTGAGAATGCGACGGATGAAACACCGGCGCCAGTTGCTGTGATTTATCACGGCCGTTCCAATCATGCCCATTCTAATGATACATGGAGTATGGAGCTGGCTCGTCGGGGGTATGTTGTATTATCGCCGGATCTTCAGGGCGGCGGTGAATCTGATCCGAATGTGGACAGGGCTTCACAGGCGATTACAGTAGCGGAATACGCAAATAGTTTATCTTATGTTGTTAAGGACAGTGTGAATCTTGTTGGTTATTCTGCAGGAACAGAAACGGTTTTGAGAACGTATGAGGCAATGCCGGAAAAAATCAACAGCATTTGTGAGGTGTTTGGTCCATTCATGGTTCAGATGGGCGGCGGCATTGAGAATGTAGACACGAATATTTGTATTATCAAATCCACGGCTGATCAGTATGATTATTTCTTCATCGGTGATCCGGCCGCTTGTCTGACAGCAACCGGTGAGATGGCTGGTCTTGGTACCATTGAGGCCGGATGCGATTATGATAGAAACGGCAATATTTTCCGTTATGCGGAGATCGGCGGTTCTCTGCATCAGACGGGCAATATCAGCGGGCCGACCATCAAAGAGATCATTTCCTTTGAAGGAACAGTCAATCAGGACCCTGTTGTAAGAGAAGTTGATGATCTGAAATGGTTCCCTCAGCAGATATTTTCAGGTATTGCATCCTAAGCCATTGTCGAATAATAGAATGACGGAGAAAAAAATGGGGGAATATTGAAAAACAGACGAAATAGATCGAATAGGGAAATAATGGGGGGATTTGGGAAATGATAGGATTTTATGATTATACAGTTGTTTTGACATATTTTGGATTTGCCTCTGGTGTGTCAGGAATGTTTTGCGTATTGACGCAGCATCTTCGAATGTCGGTGTTTTTCCTGGCTTTATCGGGGTTATGTGATATGTTTGACGGAAAAATTACGAGAACGAAGAAAGACAGGACAGAGGATGAAAAAAATTTTGGCATTCAGATTGATTCGCTTTGTGATATTGTCTGTTTTGGCATACTGCCGATTCTCATTTGTTTTAAATTGGGAATGACGCATATTTACAGTATGGTGATCCTGGTGCTGTACGGACTGGCCGGATTGATCCGTCTGGCCTATTTTAATGTGGCGGAGGCCAGGCGGCAGACACAAACCGATGAAAACCGGAAATATTATCAGGGACTGCCTATTACATCCATGGCCATTGCGCTGCCTGTTTTATTTGTTGTCATGCCGCTGTTTCCGGAACCGAGGTTTTTCCAGATCGCATTACATATCATGGTTACGGTGGTGGGCATTTTATTTGTTACAGATTTTAAGTTACGCAAACCTGCTGTGCGGGAATTGGTGATGCTGGTGATGCTGGTGGCATCGGTGGCTGTGTGTGTTGTGATTATTTTATTTTTGTGGCGAAGCTGGTGGAAATTGCTGCGCTGATCAAGGAGGGACAGGATGTATATGAAAGGAAGGTATTTGATTGCTGACCGGAAGGGTTATGTGGAGAGTGCCGGTTCAGGGCAGGATCATCTGGTGGAATGGCTTTACACCCGCAGGGCAGGCCGTATGCTTTTGCGGCTGATGGTTGTGCCTGCGGTG
>CAYURX010000019.1:0-26777 GCA_964447245.1 uncultured Coprococcus sp.
CAGGACAAGCAGGCTGTAAAATACAACCGTCATCAGCAGCACAGCCAGAAACGATGTGTGCTCTAACCCCTCCAGTCCTTCCAGCCCTTTCTCAATATCTGGAAGCCGCAGATAAGCGACTGTCACGGCTAAAAGCCAGGCCAACAGCAAACGTCTGATACAATCCGGCAATACCCGTTCTATTTTTCTTTTCATAAAGATACCCCCTGTTCCTTTTCAGGATACAGAGGGTATCTTTCAAAAACGCTGAGGCTTTCTTTCAATAATCTTTCAATTTTTTGGGAGATGAACAATGGCGCTGAATTGCTCTCCGTCTATGGCCACCTGGAATGTTCCGCCCACGGATTCCGTGTATGTCTGAGCGATTGCCAGCCCAAGACCGCTCCCTTTCGTTGTCCGCGCTTTATCCCCGCGGGCAAACCGCTGAACGATCTCATCCGGTTCAAAATCCATCTCATAAGACGCGATATTAATCATCCGAATCATATAAGACTGCTCGTCCTCTTTCACTTCCAGATGGATACGGGTTCCCGGCCATGTATATTTAATGGCATTCCCAATGAGATTGGCAAAAACCTGATGCATTCTGGCCCCATCCGTGCGCACTGTCAAATGGTCCATCTCATAATGACGGCGCACCTGCAGCTGTTTTTTATTCAATTGATCATCAAACAATCCAATGGTCTGTTCCAGCAGACGAATCAGATCAATGTCTTCTTTCCTGCTCTCCACCACGCCGCTGGATACCTTTGTCAATTCGAACAGGGATTCAACCAGATCCCGCATATAACCGGCCTTTCGATTCAGTTCGTGCAATTGCTGTTCACCCTTTGGAGACAGCTTCTCCTCCTCCAGCAATTCGCCGTAACCAAGAATCGCCGTCAGCGGTGTTCTCAGATCATGGGACACATTGGCTATCAAATCTACTTTGAAGCGCTCACTGATGACGGCCTTCTGTATGGCCTCATCCCGCTGCCGGTTCAGATCAATTAATTTCTTCTCATCCTCCGCAAATACGCCTTCACGGACGGATACTTCCTGTCCCTCATGAAGCCGGCGTATCTGTTCAGTCAGATGATCCACCTCCTGGACCCGTCGAATAAAGCAAAGGCCGGATAAAATAATTCCAAAAATACCGCTGGCAGCAGCCAGCCCAATGAATAGATTTCGCTCGGCCATGATTATCATGGTCATCATGGCCGCCAGTTCCATCAGCCCAAATATAAGCAGAAAGATCATATACCGGCTCTGCTTTCCCGAAGGACCCACGGCCAGCACACCCAAACGGTGTGCCGTACTCCAGTCAAGGGAACATCCTTTTCTCAGCCATGACCACAGACCTCTTGCACAGACCAGCAGCAGACCAAACAAGACACACAGATAACTTCCGTATATCATCCATGGCGACCATGTATCATATAATGAGCGATAAAAGCCTAACAGAACCATAAAAAGAAGCATGACTTCAATCTCCGGGCCCAGGGCCGCCCTCTCCTGCTTCATAAAGAATATAAATAAAATGGCCAGAACAACCCCAGCCAACAGCAATAAACGGCCAGCCCATGCCGTACCACTCCTTTGCGGCACATCACCGAATTCTACATTTTCTGCTGGCAAAGACTTAACTTCTGTATACTCAGCTTCCGATTCCGCCTCCATCGCTCTGGTTTCTTCAATATACTCAGCTTCCGTCATCGCCTTGGTTTCTAGAATCTGCTCATCTCTCACGGCGCCCGCTCCTGATAGCAACCATCCAGACGTCAGACATAAAACCGCAAGAGCCCAGCATATCAAAGGCATTTTCTTAAGATTTTTCAAAAACATAGCCTATTCCCCATATGACTTTCAGATATTCCGGCTTTCTCGGATTGATCTCTATTTTCTCTCTGATGCGGCTGATATGTATCATAACCGTATTCTCAACGGCATAGGCATCACTTTCCCATACCCGCTCATAAATTTCCTCCGCAGGGAACACACGCCCCGGATGGGCCATCATCAATTGCAGGATCTTGAATTCCGTCGCCGTCAGTTTCACCAGTTCTCCCCGCACATGTAGTTTCTTCTGAACCAGATCAAGCACAATATCACCAACAGAGAGCTGCTCCTCATTTCTTTCCTCACGAATAGAGCCAAGGGCATCATAACGCCGCAAGAGCGCCCGCACCCTCGCCAGCAGCTCCTGCTGATAAAAAGGCTTTACAAGATAATCATCGGCGCCGGCCTCCAGCCCCAGCACCCGGTCACTACCTTCGGCCTTGGCCGAAAGCATGAGAATCGGAACATTGCTCTGCTCCCGTATCCGTATTGTTGCCAGCAGACCATTGCACTCCGGCATCATCACATCCATAATAATCAAATGTGGGTGCATTTTCTCTGCAATACGGCAGGCATCAGCGCCATTTCCCGCTGTCAGAACCCGGTATCCGGCCTGCTGCAATGAAGTCTCCAAAATATTAACAATTGCCGTATCATCGTCAACCACCAGAATATGATATTGCCCCGGCATCTCCAATCCTCCCGTTCAACGCCATTTTCTCTTGTACCTCTGCTGAATTATTAATTTTCGGCCAGTTTCTTTTTTAATTCCGCAATTTCGTCCTGTAGATTATACAGTTTTGCATATTCAATCTCTTTGAATTTAGATAATTCTTCAATTTGCAATCTTTGCATTTCCAGCTGTTTATTCTGCTTTTCCAATTGCTTTTCCTGCATTTCCAGCTGTTCATTCTGCTTTTCCAATTGCTTTTCCTGCATTTTCAGCTTCTTGTTCTGTTCTTCCAGCTGTTCATCCTGCTTCTCTAGCTGTACTTTCTGCTTCTCCAGCTGTTCATCCTGTTCCTCCAGCTGCTTATTCTGTTCTTCCAGCTGTTCATCCTGTACTTCCAGCTGCGCCTTCTGCTTCTCCAATTGTGCCTTCTGTGCATCAATCGTATTCTGCATTTCATCAATCATATAATCCACTGTGTTTCTGTCCAATTCCAGCAGTTCTTCCGAAAACATACCCATCACCTTCTCGATATTGCGGCACAGCTCATAGATTTCTTCATAAATTGACCGAAATTCCGGATAGTTCCCAATCAGCCCAACGATTGCTTCCGGTTCATCAACGCTTAACAGCGTAAGCCATGCCTCCAGTTTATTGGTTATACCTCTATTGTGTTGAATATCTCTGAAAATGTCAAGCGGAATAAATATAAATTCCTGCAAAAGTTCCACTTGCAGCCCTGTATTTGATTTTTGTTTCAAATGATGCAAATAATCATCAGGATATCGGTGAAATTCTTTGGCACTCTTTTCAAAAAAGACAATTGTATAGACACGTTTGATGTCTCTGTAACTGAATTTTTTACCCTTTTCCGATTTTTTTCACTCTCTTATAATGACGCAAAAGCAAATCGGCAGAATAGCATGCACATCGCTGCCCCGGAAAAGCATAACCGATTTTCTGCACTTCAACATTGGCCAGACTGCCATCTTCCAACTCCACCACGATATCCATGACAAGCAGTGATTTATTGTCCGTTATATTGACCGTCTCATTCGGCAGGGTTTTCAGAATTTTAACTTCATGTTTAAGAATCAGCGACAACAGTTCTTCGAGTCTTTCCGGTTTGGCATCAGGATCCATGATTTCCTTAAAAAAGCTGTCGTACAATATTTTTACCCCTTTCACACCGGTGCAAAAGTCAAGAAATTCTTGCTGCTGTTCTTCATTCCAGCCACAAAATATTGTATTGAGCCGATCATTTGCTCTTATATCTGACAAAACATCTTCCCGCGCACGAATCATAGGAAAAATATTCCTGTAAAATGCATCCCATATGTACCCCTCCTGTACCTCTTTTCATTCAGACATTTTGTACGTACAAGATTTTTCATCTGTATATGCATTTTACTATAAGTATTCAACGGTAACAATCATCATCGGTCGGCAAAATACCAAAGTAAACGGTAATAAACATAAAGCTTCGACACTGTTATTTATCCCCGGCGATCACTTCGAGAGCATTCAGAATATTCTCATATCCCGTACACCGGCACAAATGTCCTGATATGAGTTTTCTCAGTTCATCACGGCTGTATTTCCGCCCGGTGCCGATGATCTCAACGGCTGACATAATAATACCAGGTGTGCAGAATCCGCACTGCACCGCCGCCTCGTCAATAAACGCCTGCTGCACCGGTGACAATTCACCTGTCGGTGATTTCAAACCTTCCACTGTTAAAATATGTTTGCCTTCGGCCCACATGGTAAGATAGATACAGGAATCAATGGCCTTTCCATCCACCAGTACCGTACAGGCCCCGCATTCTCCGACTTCGCAGCCCTTTTTCACACTGGTCAGTCCAAGACGGTTTCGTAAAGTATCCAAAAGAGATTCTCTGTCATCAATGGCCAGCTCCGTTTCCCGGCCATTGACCGTCATATGAATGATTCTAAGCATCCGCCTCACCTCCTGCATTGATCACGGCCTGCCGCATGGCCCTTTTTGCCAGTTCTTCCACAAGCTGTAATCTGAATTCTTTTGAAGCCCGCCATGAGGAACGGGGATTCACTTCCAAAAGCACACCTTTCCCAACTTTCTCAAAAAGTTCAGTTCCAATTTTCATGCCCCTGACCTTTTCTTCAATATGCGGGCAGCGCACCGGTGTCGGCGCCGCCACACCATAGGCAATGCGCATTTCTTCCAGATACTTTTTATCCGGCGTTAATTTCACCAGGCAGGCACAGCCAAGGGTCGCGATCTCCATGGCATTGCGCTTGCCGTACTTGATAAAATGACCGGCCAGACCTTCATAATCTTTTCTGGCAATACGGATAGCTGTCAGCACTTCCTCATGACGACGGACAGTTTTTCCCGGCCCTGTATAGAATTCTGCAATCGGCACCCGCCGCACTCCATCCGGCCCTGTCAATTCCAGAACCGCATTGTAAGCAAATAAAGAAGACGCACTGTCCGCGCTGGTCACACCGTTGCAGACATTGCCGCCAATGGTGCCGATATTGCGGATCTGCGGTCCGCCCACCAGATCGACCGCCTGACCCAGCATGGCCAGATGGGACTGAATCAACGGATGATTCGTAATCTGTGAAAAAGAGGTTCCCGGACCGATAACGATCGTACCGTCATCCTCCATCGACACGAATTTTAAGCTCTGAATATTGTGAATACTCACAAGGCGGACACCGGCCATACGGCCTTCACGTATTTTGATCAGCACATCACTTCCGCCCGAAATGATTGCCGCATCCGGCTGCTCTATAAGCTTTCCAATGGCATCTGCCACACTGGCTGCTTCGTAGAAAGATTCAATATCATACATCTGTCCGTCCCTCCGCTATATTAATCCTGCCGTCTGAAATGCAGTTACCATTTTCTGAGGTTCCATCGGCAACGCGTCAACCGCCACACCCGTCGCCTGCAAAACAGCATTGCGGATAGCCGGCGCAACCGGAATGGCCGGCGGCTCCCCAAGGGCCTTGTTGCCAAACGGTCCTGTCGGATCCTGCAATTGAATAAATTCCACCTTCAGTTCCGGCGTATCCATGGCTGTCGGCAATTTATAATCCAGCAGATTGTCATTGAGCGGCTTGCCTTTGGCATCGTACATGAGTATTTCACTGAGCCCGTAGCCCAGTCCCATACTCATACCGCCATGCACCTGGGCCTCGGCCAGCTTCGGGTTGATCAGAATGCCGCTGTCATGGACATTGATAATATTCAGCACTTTGATTTTGCCAAGCGGCATATCCACTTCCACCTCTGCAAAACAGGCCCCGCTGGCAAATGTATTTTCTTTGCAGTGGCTGGTTGATTCCGCTGTCATATGTACAGAACGTTCCAGACTATAGAGGGCCTCCGTTGCCAGCGCCTCCATACTCAGCAATTCATCACCGCTTTTTCTGTTAATCACCCTATTTTCCCTGATATCCAGCGTATCCTCCGGAAGTTTCAGCATCCAGGCCCCGTATTCAAGTATTTTTCCTTTCAATAACTCCGCCGTCTGTCGAACCGCTTTGCCGCTGACATAGGTCTGCCTTGAAGCATAGGCTCCCGTATCAAACGGTGCCACATCCGTATCCTGTGTTGAAACAATATAGATCCTGTCCTCCGTGATGCCAAGCACCTCCGCCGCCATCTGAGTAAAAACCGTATCGGCCCCCTGACCGATTTCCGTCGCGCCCATCAACAGTTGAACGGAACCATCCTGATTGAGCGTCATCCGGCACGAAGCAGTTTCCAGTGAAATCGGATAAACGCCTGTCTTATAGCAAAAAATAGCCATACCAACGCCCCGGCGTTTTGTTCCGGTCTGATTTTGATACGCCTTGTATTTTTCATCCCATTGGATCGCCTTTCGTCCGGCCTCCATACATGCCTTCAGACCATAGCTGTGGAAAGTAATGCCGTTATGCGGATCCTGATAACCTTCCTTCACACAATTTTTTAAACGGAATGCCAACGGATCCATGCCGACCAGCCTGGCCAGGTCTTCCATCACACATTCTGTCACGAAATCCCCCTGGGGGATCCCATAGCCGCGCATGGCTCCGGCGGCCACTGTGCTGGTATATACGGTATAACTCTCTGTTTCAAGCGCCTTCTCATCCCGGTACAATTGCTTGAACATATTCGACGCATTGGCGACAATCGCATGGCCATGGGACGCATAGCCGCCCTGATTGGACCATGCCTGCATTCTTCGGGCCACCAGCGTACCATCTGCCCGAACCGCCGCCTGCACATGAAAACGAATGGCATGGCGCACCCTTGTGGACGCAAAGGTCTCCTCACGGCTCAATTCCAGACGCACCGGCCGGCCTCCTACCTGCATGGTCAAAAAAGCATTCAGCGGCTCATAGAGCACATCCTGCTTATTGCCAAAGCCACCGCCGATATAAGGCTTGATGACACGCACCTGCCCCCACGGGATCCCCAGTGCCTGCCCGATGACACGCCGGACAATATGCGGGATCTGGGTGGAAGTCGTCACCGTGATCTTGCCGTTGCCATCCTGATAAGCATAAGAAACCGGCAGTTCAATATGGCAATGCTGCACCCGTTGGGTATCATACACCTTATCCAGCAAAAGAAGCCCTTCCTCCTTCACAGCCTCATCAAAACTTTCCTCACCCAGAGTAAAAGCCGTATGCTTTAAAATATTATCCGGTACATTCTCATGCATGACCGGCGCGCCCTGGGCCATGGCATCTGCCACATCCACGATCGGCGCATATTCTTCATATTCTGCTTTCACCAGCCGGACAGCCCGTGCCGCGGCAATCTCATCTTCCGCGATCACGGCGGCAATATCATCCCCGTAGTAACGCACCCGCCGGTTCAAAAGCCGCCGGTCACGAACATCCTGATGCGCCTCTTCCACAGACCAGGGATGCCCCGGCGTACAAAAATCGATCTCCGGCACATCAAAACAGGTCACGATCTTTACAACTCCCGGAACCTTTAACGCCTCCGACAGGTCCATTTTTTTCACCAGACCGTTGACAATGGTACTATGTGCCACCTTTGCCACCAGCATCCGGTCATTCATCAAATCCTGCGTATATTTTGCCTCGCCCGTCACCTTGGCCAGAGCATCCACACGCTTCATGTTTTTACCAATTCCCATACATAATAACCTCCGTCAGTCAATCAGACTCCCCTTCGGCAGCTGCAATAAAAAAACTACCTCCAAAGCCGACCTTCCCTGCTCCGGGAATTTATAGTCGACTATTAAGGTAGCCGGTAGAAACGTTCAACCTGATTATGAACATATATAAATTCTTGTTAGTTCTATTCTATCCAAATAAGACCCACCTGTCAAATATCGTTTTGGCAGGGAGAAGGAAAGTCCCTAAAAGACTTTCCTTCCGCTGGCATCCTTGATGCCGAGCGCTTCTCTGTACTTAGCCACTGTCCGCCGGGATATCTTTACTCCCTTCTCGCACAGTTTCTCCGCCAGCACGCGGTCGCTGTACGGTTTCTCATGATTCTCGGTCTCAATGATCTCCTTCAGCAGATTTTTGGCTGCATCCGCCGTCGTTGCATTTTCTTTGCCTGTCTTGCTGATCGAACCGATGAAAAAGTAATTCATCGGATAAATGCCCCATGAACATTGCAAATACTTGTCTTTCACAGCCCGGCTGACCGTTGATTCATGCACGCCGATCGCCGCTGCCACATCCGCCAGCTTCAGCGGCTGCAGATACCCCGGACCATAAGTGAAAAATTTTTCCTGAACATCAACGATGCATTTTGAAACATTCATCAGTGTCACATTCCGCTGAGATACGCACTGCATGATCCATTCCGCCTGCTTCACCTTGTTCGTGACATAATCCTTTGTCTCTCTGTCGCTGCCTGCTTTCATCATATTCCGGTAATAGCCGTTAATTGACATTTTCGGATACACATATTCATTCAAAAGAATCTCATAATAACCCTTCAGCTTCACTACTGTCACATCCGGTGTGATATATTTAAGATTCTCCCTGGAACTGAAACTGTTCCCGGGCTTCGGATTCAGTGTTTTGATCACTTCCAGTGCCTGAATCACTTCATCCACCGTAATCTTCATTTTCCTGGCGATCAGCGGCAGCTGATTCTTGCCAAGCTGTTCCAGATACTCGGACACAATCTGCCTGACAACCGGCTCATCCATTTTCTGACGGTCCATCTGCAGGATCAGGCATTCTCCCAGGCTGCGCGCGCCAACACCCGCCGGCTCCAGTGACTGGATCACCGACAGCATCTCCAGTATTTTTGCCTCATCGACTCCCAAAGTATCGGCAACCTGACTGACAGATTCCATAAAATATCCTTTTGTGTCCAGCAGATCAATGATATACTCCGCAATTTCCTGCTCTTTCTCATCCAAAGACAGTGTCACAAGCTGACTGATCAGGTACTCCGCCAAATCTTCCCCCCTGTTGTCGCTCACATTCCACATATCCTGGTTGTCATCATCATCGCTGCTGTACTCCTCCGAATAATAGACCCGGTTCTGCTCATCGCTGCTGGCCAGCCATTCCAGTTTCTTCTGAAGTTCCACGTCCCGTTCCGACTGACCGGACTTCTCATACTTTTCTTCTATATCAACGACCGGATTCTCCACTGCCACTTCTTTAAGATAAGTCTCAAGTTCCTGGGCACTCATCTGAAGAATCTCCGTTGATTGAATCATACGCTGCGACAATCCCAGAGTTTGCGCAACTTCCATTTTCAGATCCATGCTATTGCCTCCCTTTATTCAACAACATATCCCTTTTTTTCTCTACTATTATAATCCATTTGCCGACGAAATTCCAGATGTAACCGTCTTTATATCGCATTTTCCATAAAAAAATCTAATAATTCTGTTTTTATGAATATCTCCCAAAGAGAATCATTCTTTTATGGCATAATATTATTCAATTTAGTCAAAAAAGATGTATTTACAAAATACCCTTTTTTACATTATAATAGAAACGTATAGACATGGGCCCTGCAAACATTAGCAGGGTATATGATAAAAAGGAGGACTAAAAATGCCAAAAGTAATGACAGCCGATGCGGCAGTTAAGGAGTACATCAAAGACGGTATGACCGTTGCAGTGAATGGTTTCGTTGGTGCTTGCCAGCCAGAAGAAATCATGATTGCTATGCAGAAATCGTTCCTTGAGGATAACACGCCGAAGAACCTGACAATTCTTCACGCTGCTGGTCAGGGCGGCGGCGCTGATGCTGAAGGAAATGTGATCGGCCAGGTGAACCACCTTGCTGAAGAAGGTTTGATCGACACAATTTATGCCGGCCATTATTCACTGGCTCCTAGAATTCAGAAACTGGCTCTTGCCAATAAAATGGCTGCTTACAACCTGCCACAGGGTGTTGTTTCCGAATTGTTCCGTGAGATCGCTGCTCACAGACCAGGTGTGATCACACACGTTGGTTTAGGTACATTCATTGACCCGCGTATCGAAGGCGGTATGCTCAATGACAAAGCACGCGAAAAAGGCAACTATGTTCAGGTTATCAATATCAATGGTGAGGAGAAACTTTTCTATCCTAGCATGAAGGTCGATGTTGCCCTGATCAGAGCTTCCTTCTGTGATACACAGGGTAACTGTACACTTGAACACGAAGGTACATTAGCTGATATTTTGCCAATTGCACAGGCTGCTTACAACTCCGGCGGTAAAGTTATCGTTCAGGTTGAGAAACAGAACTATGTTGAATATGGCACACTTGACACACGTATGATCCAGATTCCTGGTATCTATGTAGAAGCCATCGTATTTGCTGAACCTGACAACCACAGACAGACAAACGGTTCCTACTACAATCCGGCATTCTCCGGTGAGAAGCGCGTTCCTATGTCTGCTGTTGAGCCGATGAAGATGAGCCCGCGTAAGGTTATTGCCCGTCGCTGCGCAATGGAATTAAAGCCAAATGCTGTTGTCAATCTTGGTATCGGTATGCCTGAAGGTGTTGCTTCTATCGCAGCAGAGGAAGGTATCGGCGGTATGTGCCTGACAACAGAGAGCGGTACGATCGGCGGTGTTCCTGCAGGCGGCGGTGACTTCGGTGTAACAACCAACCCGGACGCTATTCTGCACCAGAGCTTCCAGTTCGATTTCTATGATGGCGGCGGTCTTGATATCGCTTTCCTTGGCCTCGCTCAGTGCGACTCCCATGGTAACATCAACGTAAGTAAGTTCGGTCCTAAGATTGCCGGCTGCGGCGGTTTCATCAACATTACACAGAATACACCTGTTGTTGTATACTGCGGTACATTCACAACAGGCGGTCTCAAGACACATGTGGAAGACGGCAAGCTTGTGATCGACCAGGAAGGTAAAGTTGTTAAATTCCTTAAGGATGTTGAACAGATCACATTCTCCGGCGATATCGCCAACAAGACAGGCCAGAAGGTATTATACGTTACAGAGCGCTGTGTATTCAAGCTGACTCAGGAAGGTCTTGAACTGACAGAAGTTGCTCCTGGCGTTGATATTGAAAAGGATATCCTGGCTCTTATGGAATTCAAGCCGATCATCAAAGATGTGAAACCTATGGATGCCCGTATCTTCAACGAAGCTAAAATGGGTATTGGCGAATAATTGATTTCCGGTACATCATGTACATATCGGGGCTTCTGCACAATGCAGAGGCCCCTTTTTTCGATTCTATTTGTTCCATCCGGTGCATATACTATGGCAAATCATTCACGGAGATTTCTGCCATGAATAAACATACCCGAAAATTTCCTTCTTCTCTCCCACTGTTTCTTAAAACCGGCTGCTGCATATGCAGTCTCATACTCGCCCTTTTTCTGATCATCCATCTGTTCTTTCCTGCTGTCCCCAACACCGTGACGACCTTCATCGCCTCCCATGCGCCGACGACCCTTTTTACCAGTGAAAGAAAGCTTCCTATCTACTGTGTCGACACAAAAAAGCCCCAGGTCGCCATCTCATTTGACGCGGCCTGGGGCAATGAAGACACCCAGACTCTCCTTGATATTTTAGACAAATACAACATTAAAACCACTTTCTTTATGACTGGCGGATGGATCGAGGCCTATCCGGACGACGTCAAAAAAATTGCGGAAGCAGGCCATGATCTCGGCAATCACTCTGAAAACCACAAACAGATGTCCCAGCTATCGGCTGACGAATGCAAAACCGAGATCATGACCCCTCATGAAAAGGTCAAAGCCCTCACGGGAAAAGACATGATGCTCTTTCGCCCGCCTTACGGCGATTACAATAACACCCTCATCGAAACTGCCAATAGCTGCGGCTACCACGCTATACAGTGGAGTGTCGACAGCCTTGACTGGAAAGACTACGGCGCAGACAATATCGTCGATACCGTTCTCAACCACAAGGCTCTTTCTGACGGGGCCATTATCCTCATGCACAATGGTGCCAAATATACGAAAGACGCCCTTGAGCGGGTCATCACCGGCCTGCAGGATAAGGGCTATGAAATCGTACCGATCTCCCAGTTGATCTATACAGGAAACTATCATATGGATGTCACCGGCAAACAATTTTGTGACGACTGATATAGTTTTTTTCTCAAATCTGTTTTATAATAGAAACAAGACGAAAAACAAACAGGAGGATATCGATGAGCATTTCACAGAAAAATTTTGGACATACATCCGATGGACATGGCGTTATTTTATACACCATCACGAATGCCGGCGGCAATTCCGTATCCATCATGAATTACGGCGCAACCATTCAGGCTATCCTGATCAAAAATGCTGATGGCGGCATCATCGACTGCTGTCTCGGATACAATACCATTGAGGATTATGAAAAATATACAGATTGTCTCGGTGCCTGTATCGGCCGTGTCGGCAACCGCATCGGCAAAGGACAATTCACATTAAACGGCGCCCGGTATCAGCTTGCCGTCAATAATGGCCCCAACCATCTCCATGGCGGGCTCAAAGGCTTTGACAAACACATCTTCCATGCTGTCATTGAAAAAGACAACACCATTGTATTTTCACGCTTATCACCGGATATGGAAGAAGGTTATCCCGGCGACTTACAGGTATCCGTTCAATATACCTTTGATGATGACAACCGGCTCATCATTGATTACTCGGCTTACAGCAGCGCAGATACCATTGTGAATCTGACCAACCATGCCTACTTCAATCTTTCCGGTGAAGGCGACGGAACGATTCTCGACCACAGGCTGGAAATTCAGGCGGATACTTTTACGGAAATCGACGCGCATGTTCTGCCAACGGGACGCATCCTTGATGTGACCGGAACGCCTTTTGATTTCAGAACCGCCAAAGCCATCGGACAGGATATGGAAGCGGATGATGAACAATTACACCGGGCCGGTGGTTACGACCACAACTTCTGTATCAACGGCTCCGGTTTGCGCACATGCTGTACTTTAGAATCTCCCAAAACCCATATTCAAATGTCCGTCATCACTGACAGACCCGGCGTACAGGTCTATACCGGCAATTTTCTGACAGAAGTTCCTGGCAAATCCGGCAAAACCTATTCAAAATATGGCGGCGTTGCCCTTGAGACTCAGATTTACCCTGACGCGCTGGCCCATGAAGGATTTCCTTCACCTGTCCTAAAAGCCGGAGAAACTTACCGCACAACAACCATTTATCAATTCCATTAAAACGCAACAATACGGCCTTACTGCCTGCTTCTCTGCCGGCAGCAAAGACCGTATTGTTTTATGACCTGCGTTTTTTGACAGCTTCCGTCAGCAGGTATTCGATCTGTGAATTGATGGAACGAAAATCGTCCTCGGCCCAGGCTGCAAGTTCCTGCCAGAGTGTCGGAGACAATCTCAGCAAAATCTGTTTTTTTTCCTTCTCCTTCTCTTTAAGCGCCTTCTCACGCCTGGCCACCTCTTTTTCCATGGCTGCCAGCTTCTCCATTCTCAATTCGAGGGCTGCTTCCTTTTCATCAATATTCATGGCATTATTTTCTTTTTTGTTTGCCAAATAACATCATCCTCACTAATAGATGGAGCCGCTGTTCACGATCGGCTGCGCATCTTTATTTCCGCAAAGGACAACTAAAAGGTTGCTGACCATTGCCGCTTTTCTTTCTTCATCCAGCACAACAATTTCTTCTTCGCTCAACTGGTCAATGGCCATCTGAACCATGCTCACAGCACCCTCAACGATCTTTTTGCGGGCTGCTATGACCGCAACGGCCTGCTGTCTCTGCAGCATCGCAGCGGCAATCTCCTCAGCGTAAGACAAATGGGTAATGCGCACCTCGATGATCTCAAGTCCCGCATCAGCCACTCTCTCCTGCAGTTCCCTGCACATATTCTCGGCGATTTCCTGACTGCTGCCCCTGAGAGTTTTCTCGTCCTTGTCTGCCTCATCTTCCTCTATTGTATCATAGGGATACAATCTGGCAATATTCCGAATCGTTGAATCACACTGAATCGACAAATAATTACGATAATTTTCCACATTAAAAACTGCTTTTGTCGGATCAATGACCCGCCATATAACGACAGCTCCGATAATGATCGGGTTGCCTAAAACATCATTCACCTTCTGCTTCTCATTATTCAAAGTCATGGTTTTTAAGGAAACCTTCTTGCTCTGACCGGATTTACCTTTCACCGGATTCGCTGAAGCCGCAAACGGATTGGTATAATAAAAACCCGCCTTTTTGATCGTCCCGTAATAATTACCAAACAATGTCAATACCAGCGCTTCATTCGGATTCACAACGTGAAAACCGCCCAGCAGAATACAAAATAAAATGGCCGCCAGACATCCAATGACAATCAGGACGATCGCCATCCCGACCGCGCCGTCATAACCGCACTTGATTCCGGCAATAATCAAAGCCGCTGAAACAAGCAATGTCGCCACCGTCACAATAATCATCAGATAACCATTCAGAGCCTTCAGCTCCCGCTCTGTCACATCATTCTTCCTGCCTTTTACAGATTGACTCATTAAAAATCCCCCTTTAGTTACTTTTTCGTTTTTGATATCATTTTGATATCATTATATTATCATCACTCCGATTTTTTGTCAAGCCGTTATTTTTCATCCTGAACTGTTCCGACTCATCATCATTTATGTTATAATGATAAATATCAACAATTTGGAGGAAATACCGTGACAAAATCAGACATTATCCGATCGATCCCAGGAATAGAAAAACTCTATGTCATTTATTCCAGACTGACACATTTACCTTACATGGAAAAAAATATTGAATTATTGGACAATCAGATTTACGTTTTTACCGATGAAACCCAGGCAACAACCAGAGCGCAGTCACTCACAGCAAATGGCCGCCAGCCTGCCATTGCCATAAAGATCGACAAACCGCATATGCTGAAAATGTTTTCCGAATTATACGCTTATGGTGTTGACGCTCTTATTTTCCAAAATGGCAGTGATTACTACCGCTTAATGCTGAATGAAATTGTAAGACAGCCGGATTTTTCCCGTTTACCGGCCAATAAACGGCCCCTTCTCAACCCTCAGTTTCAGCTCAGTATGATCTACTATTTACAGGAATTCAGAAAAGGAGGACAGGCTGCAGACAAACAGCCGCTGGCCGGGATGGGTCAGAAAATGATGCTCCATATGATGCGCGCCCCATATCTTCTGTCATTCAAAGAATCCGGAAATAAGGGCGGTGAAAAGAATTTACAGCTCGTCTATATCAAAGGCACCGGCGGTGCCCCGCTGGTGCCTGTATTCAGTGATGCCATCGAATATAATCGTTTTAAAGGACAGCAGGATCTTAAAGCCTCCCTGACTGATTTCACCAGGCTGTCACAAATGCGGCTTCCTGAAGAAATCGCCGGCTTTATCATCAATCCGGCCGGAGTGGCCTTCCCGCTGTCCAATGATTACCTGCACAGAGCTGCCATACAGCAATTACTGAAAAGTCTTAGCCAGAAATAATCGTTTCCGTTCGATCATCTCGTCAATGCGTTCAATATAATCCCGGACGCTCTTGACGTTCTCAACACGCTCAATGCGGGGACCGCCTTCACCGGCCATCACCCATTTGGTGGAGGCGCCCGCGCCAAGGGCCAGTATGGTCTGCTTTTCTTCCATGATCAGAATATTATAGCATCCTTCGCACCCCTTTTTGGCATAACCGACATTTTCAAGATTGCCGGCAATATTTTTCTGACGGTACAAATAATACGGCGCCGCCTGGATCGCCTGCGCCCCCTGGCGGCTAATACCGATCATCCGGTTGACTTCATTCGTCTCCGCCACCGGAAACTGTTCCCGGTTCTGATTCAGGAATGCCGCCCGCTTTAAAGCCAGCGAATGCACCGTCACACTGTCCGGATCCAGTTTCACAATGGCATCCATGGTCCGCTGCATATGCGCCGATGTTTCACCCGGCAGTCCCGCGATCAAATCCATATTAATATTGGTAAAACCTTCTGACCGGGCCATATGAAAGGCTGAGATCACATCCTCCACCGTGTGCCTGCGTCCGATCAGATCAAGGGTCGGCTGGTTCATTGTCTGGGGATTGATGGATATCCGGCTGATTCCATGACGCCTGATGACTGCCAGCTTGTCCCGGCTGATACTGTCCGGCCTGCCGGCCTCTACCGTCAGTTCACGGGCCTGTTCGAGAGGGAAATACTGTTCCAGGCAGGTCAGCAGTCTGTCCATCTGCGGTGCTGTCAGGGACGTTGGCGTCCCGCCGCCCATATAAAAGGTCAAAAGTCTCCGATCACCCATCATACCAGCCGCCGCGCGGATCTCTTTCTTAAGCGCGTCCAAATAGGCATCGACCTGTTTTTCCCAGACCGACAATGGATAGGAGGAAAAAGAGCAATAGGCGCAGATGGACGGGCAGAATGGAATACCCACATAGAGACTGTAGGTATTCTGATAATCCATATCTTTTAAGATCGCCGCCTCATTTTTGGCCACTTCCGTACAGAGACCGGCCTTCTCCTCCGACACAAGATAATGTTCCTGCAAATACCGGATGGCCGCTTCATCGGAGGCCCCCGCCTCCAGCATCTCCATCGGCAGCTTTGTCGGGCGGATCCCCGTTAAAGTCCCCCATGGCAGCGTTATCCCCGTATAGTCCGAGAGAACCCCGTAAATCATCTTCTTCAAACGGTTTCTTGTCTCTTTGTAATCCGCAAAATCGCAGTCCGTCTCCCCGCGCCATTCTCCGCCTGTTCCGTCCGACAATCGGGCAGCCACCTTATTTTCCATAAAATTCACATCCAGATACTGCGTCCACTCCGCGGCATCCAAAACAATTTTTTCTCCATAAAAAAATGCCATCAACAAAGCCCGAATATCATTCTCATAGTCCCTTCGGTTCATATGTAAAGCAATCATCGTCAACTTCTCCTTTATTCTCAACATCCGACTATTTCAACATCTTTTTATATACAACCCAAAAAAGGCCCCACAGGACCTTTTTCTTAATATTTGATCGTTAGAAAAACGGATTATACTGCTTCTCATAACCAATACCTGTCAGGCTGTCATGCCCCGGATAAACCTTCACATCTTCCGGCAATACAAACAATTTTTCCCTGACAGAACGAATGAGCTGCGTCATACTGCCCGTTGGAAAATCTGTCCGTCCAATGGAACAATGAAACAATGTGTCACCGCTCATCAGCACCTTTTCATCCGGCAGATAATAGCAGACACTGCCTTTTGTATGACCCGGTGTGTGGTACACAATGATCCTGAAACCTGCCAGTGTCAGCTCCTCGCCGTCACGCACATACTGATCGGCCTTTGTTGTATACATCCGCCCGATCATACTGCTCATATTCAATGAAATCTCCCGCAGTACATCTTCCTCATCCACATGGGCAATAACCGGAATATGATACTGGTCACGCAGCGCGTCGACCGCCATAATATGATCAAAATGCCCGTGGGTCAGCAGTACAGCTACCGGCTTCAATCCCTTTTCGGTGATATAATTGCTGATTCTGTAAGCCTCATCCGCAGGATCTACAATAATGGCTTCCTTCGCAGCCTTATTCACGATGATATAGCAATTCGTTGCCACCATCCCGAGGGTCAATGATTTTATTTCTATCTGACTCATCCTAATCTCCTTTTACCACGCATCAGCCCGTTGTTCTGGCAATATCATAAACACAATCCAGAGAACGCAGCTTGTCAATGATCTTGTTCAGGGCAAATTTACCATTAATATCAAAGCTGACATTGATGGTCGCCGTATTATTCTTGCCGGACCGGCTGGACATGGCTGTTACATTGATCTCCCTTTCTGAAAATACCTGGGCGATCTGGATCAGTACGCCAACGCCGTCGTAAACATAAATACTCAGTTCAGCTTTATACAGGCTGCCGCCGCCGCTCTCAGGACCATCCTGCCACTCCGCGTCGATCAGCCGCTGGCGCTCCGTCTCGGATAAATGCATCATATTCACGCAGTCTGTTCTGTGAATCGAAACACCCCGGCCCCTTGTGATAAATCCAACGATCTCATCGCCCGGCACCGGACTGCAGCATTTTGAAAAACGCACGGCCACATCATCCACACCCTTGACAATAATGCCGCTCTTTCCGCCCTTTTTATGGGGAGAAACAGCCTCTGAAGGCCGCTGCCTGACTTCATTGAGCTGCTGCAAAAGCTGCTTATCCGTCAATTCTCTCGTCTGCTTCTTATGGTATTCTTCAACCAGTTTGTTGATCACCTGGCCTTCTTTCAGCCCGCCGTGGCCAACCGCCGCGCAAACGGCATCCCAGTCCCTGAAACCATACTTACGGATAACCTTTTCCATGAACTCCGGTTTCAAAACATTTGACAACAGAATCCCTTTCGCCTTGCAGTAACGATCCAGCAATTCCTTGCCGCGGATAATATTTTCTTCCTTAAATTCTGTTTTAAACCACTGATTGATCTTGTTTTTCGCCTGAGTGCTCTTGACAATATTCAACCAGTCCCGGCTCGGCCCCTTGGAATTGGCCGAAGTAATGACTTCCACACGGTCACCGTTTTTGATCACATAGTCAATATTGACCAGTTTGCCGTTGACTCTGGCCCCAACCATCTTGTTGCCGACGGCGGAATGGATGCTGTAGGCAAAATCAATCGGTGTTGACCCGTTCGGCAGGTTCTTCACATCACCCGCCGGCGTAAAACAATAAACACTGTCTGCAAAAAGGTTCAGGTCATTCTTCAAAAGACTCATGAATTCCTTATTGTCGGACATATCCGTCTGCCATTCCAGGATCTGGCGCAGCCATGTCAGCTTGGCTTCCTCACTGTCCTCCACATTCTTCGCATTCGGATCTTCTTTATATTTCCAGTGGGCGGCAATACCATATTCAGCCGTCCGGTGCATATCAAAGGTACGGATCTGTATCTCAAAAGGCTGACCGTTTGGTCCGATCAGCGTCGTATGCAAAGACTGGTACATGTTCTGCTTCGGCATGGCGATGTAATCCTTGAAACGTCCCGGAATCGGTTTATACATCTCATGGATCAGACCCAGTGCCGCATAGCAGTCCTTGACCGTCTCCACAATGATACGGACGGCAAACAGATCATAAATCTCATCCAGCGTTTTGTCCTGATTGACCATCTTCTTGTAAATACTGAAGAAATGCTTCACACGTCCATTGACCTGGGCTTTAATGCCGCTTTCTTCCATATGACGGCTGACTTCCGCCACAATACCTTTGACAAAAGCTTCCCGCTCACTGCGCTTCAAATTGATCTGCCGGGCCAGGTCATAGTAGACCTCCGGCTCCAGGTATCGCAAAGCCAGATCATCCAGCTCTGTTTTTATCTTGGAGATACCGAGACGCTGCGCGATCGGCGCATAAATATCCATCGTCTCCCTGGCCTTCTCCTTCTGCTTTTCAGGGCGCATATATTTCAACGTCCGCATATTATGCAGCCGGTCAGCCAGTTTGATCAAAATAACACGGATATCCTTTGCCATGGCCAGAAACATTTTACGCAGATTTTCTGCCTGAATCTCCACCTTATCCTTTGAATAGGATAATTGCCCCAGTTTCGTAACCCCCGAAACAATCAGTGAAATTTCCGCGCTGAACTCTCTTGTAATGTCCTCCTCCGTCATCACCGTATCTTCCACCACATCATGCAGCAGCCCGCCGACGATCGTCTCCTTATCCAATTCCAGATCAGCCAGAATCAGCGCCACGCAGAGCGGATGGATAATATACGGTTCACCGGATTTACGCAGCTGGCCTTTATGCGCATTATAGGCAATGCTGTAGGCTTTCTCAATCATGCTGATATCATCCGACGGATGATACTCCCGCACCTTGCTGATCAGGCGGTGATACAATTCCTCCGGAGCTTCAAAATCCTGCGTGCGGATCAATTCCTTCTCTCCGGATGACAAATTCATATTCATATTTTCCCTACTCTCGTCTCTCATACCAACGCTATCCTTCTTCAGTCATTACTTACCTTCATAAATGATTGCTGAATCCACACGATAATCTTTCAGCTTCTCCCGTCCCTTTAAGCCGGCCAGTTCCATAAGGAAAACGATCTTTACAACCTCGCCGCCAAGTTCTTCCACCAGCTTGATAATGGCTTCTGTTGTACCGCCCGTCGCAATCAGATCATCAATAATGACCACCTTCTGCCCCGGTGTAATTGCATCTTTATGTATCTCAATCGTTGCTGTGCCATATTCCAGGTCATAGGTCTGGGAAATCGTCTCTCTTGGCAGCTTTCCTTTCTTCCTGACCGGTACGAATGCCTTATGCAGATTGTAAGCAATCGGTACGCCAAAAATGAAACCGCGTGATTCCGGTCCCAGAATAACATCAAAATCAACACCCTCAAGCTTTGCCTGCATCTGATCAATTGCCAGACGCAGCCCGTCGGCATCCTGCAAAACACTTGTTACATCTCTAAATATAATGCCCTTTTCTGGAAAATCCGGGATACTTTTGATATACTCCTCTAACTGCTTCATAAGACTCACTGCTCCTTTGCCAAATATTAGTTTTCTCACGTATAAACTTTATTATAACATAAATCTTTTGATTGAAAAGACCCGAAATAGGAGAAATACATTTTTTGTCACATTTTGACTATTGCTCAAAATACTGCTGATACCACAGGGAATCCGCCAGTTTCGCCGTTTTACCCTGGATCATCACATAATGCAGATAAGGACCTGAGCTTTCCACTTTCATCAGTCCCAGTTCCTCGAACACACAAAGCGCCTGCATCAGCATAAAAATCCGTTCAAGTGCCGTTTTCCCTGACGCCAGTCCTATATCTTCCATTAAAATATAACCTTCATCAGGCGTTCCCGTTCTTCGGGCCTGTCCCTTCAGCAAACGATAAACTTCATTGCAAAGGCTCTTTGTCATTTTCTCTTTTCCGTCACAGTACTGCCGGTAGTCCTCCGTCACATGGCGAAGCCCGTAAATAACTGTCAGCGTCTCGATTTCTTCCGGCAGTTCCCTGCGGATATCTTTCATGATGATCTGCGGGTATTGCCGGTCCATATAAACATTTATACCCAGATTTCCGGCAATTGATACCGGCATCCCACAGCTATAGTAATTTTTATGTACCGCCCTTCGAAAACCAATGGCCGTAACCGACTGCCTGTCATCCGTAATTTTTAAACGCAGCGTATTGCCATCCGCACCGACTGCACGGACCTCACTCAAATAACCTTTGACTGCCATCACCGGCTCCGGCATACTCTGGCCAAAAGGCTCCATGCGCTCAATCATCTGGATCAGTTCTGTCGTTACCTCCGATGGCCGCAGGACTGCCTCCGGCCGCTGAAGGGGCACCATCATCCGGCTGTCCATATGGGTCACGGCCCAGGCATTAAGCCTGCGGGATAATTCCGGAATATTTTCCGCCTTTAACGACATGCCGGCAGCCGCCGCATGTCCGCCAAATCTCAGCATCAGATCACTGCATGTGCACAATGCCTCAAACAGATTAAATCCGTCAATACTTCTGGCCGAACCTGTAGCTACCCCATCCTCTATAGACAATAAAATATTCGGCCGATAATACATATCCTTGATTCTCGATGAAACAATACCGATAACACCATGATGCCAGCCTTCACCCGCCACCACCATGACACGGCTCTGCCGGATATCATCGGAGGCTTCGATCAAATCGGTAACTTCCTTCAAAATGAGCTGCTCTGTCTCCTTACGGTGATTGTTTTCAATATTCAGTTCTTCCGCAATGGCCGCCGCTTCCTGTTCATCCCTTGTTGTAAACAACCGGACACCCCGCCTGGCATCCCCCATCCGTCCTCCGGCATTCAATCTCGGCGCAACGCCAAAGCCGATAAAACCGCTTGTAACACGCCGCTTAAAATCATAGCCGGCACTTTCGAGCAGTTTGTATAAGCCAGGATTGTCCGGACGGTGCATCCGTCTGAATCCCTCACTGACAATGATACGATTCTCATCATAGAGCGGCACGATATCCGCCACCGTTCCCACTGCTGCCAGTTCCAGATATTTTTGAATATCTCCTCTGTAATCTCTTTTTAATGCCAGTCCCTGCACGACCTTGTAAGCCACGCCGCAGCCGGCCAGATACAAAAAAGGATAGCTCTCTCCCTTCTGTTTGGCATCGATCACCGCCAGCGCTTCCGGCAATTCCTCCTGGCATTCATGATGGTCGGTGACGATCACTGCCATGCCCAGTTCATTGGCCAGACGGCACTCTGAAATTGCTGAAATCCCCGTATCCACAGTCACTAACAGCTTCGTGCCGGACTCACCAAGCATCCTCACGGCACGCTCATTCAGGCCATACCCCTCTGTCATCCGATCCGGCAGATAATAATCCACAACCGCCCCCAACTCCTGTAAAAACAGATACAGAATACTGGTGGCTGTTATACCGTCCACATCATAATCACCATAGATGGTTATTTTTTCATGATTATCCACTGCCAGACTGATTCTGTCAACAGCAGCCGACATGCCTTTCATCAAAAAAGGGGAATACATATCCTTTGCCGATGCATTCAGGAAACGCTGTGCTTCCTCTCGATTTTTCACCCCCCGGGCCGTCAGAAGCCGTGCAAACACTTCCGGATACCCCGTTTCACCGGCCAACTGACGCACATCGGCATCATTCACCGTTATGTATTCCCACCGGTAACTTTCCGGTACCATATCCCCTCAACTCCCCTCTAACTATTCATCGATCCTATTTTTAACGAAAAAAACACGCTCTGTAAGTTTCCACCGATTATATCAATAACTGCTTTTTGCAGATCAAATAACCATATCCGCCTACAAAAACAGCGTCTATGATGTCATCATGATACGCAATATTCACCACAATTTGTGATATTTTTCCAAGATTGTATCCCTGTTCAAAAACATACTGCGTTTTCTTTTCAACATATTGAAACAGATAACAGGCCAAAGCACAATTCGATGTTCCGGTTGCAGATTCTTCATCGATCCCGTATCTCGGCGCAAAATTTCTGCATATTGCTGTTACCTCAGAATCTTTCAGAACAGAAAAAGCATGAACGCCCACGACGTCATTCTCCTGACTTAATACTGTCATTGCTTCAAAATCAGGATTTAAAGCTTCCAAATGTTTCACTGAATCAATAGGAAGCATAATATCCTTTAATCCCGTAGAAACAATCTGTATCGGGAGGGTCGATTCGATCCAATCTTTCTCAAGACAATTTCCAAATACATCCGGCTCCAGGAAATCAAAGTAAGTCGGACAATTCTGTTCCATTAATATCATGCCGTTTTCATTGATATGAATTTTAAGAACCCCTGCCTTTGTTTCAATTGTATACTCATGTCTATCCAACATATTCAATGTCTTCAAAACCGAAAATGCCGCAACCGTCGCATGACCGCACAGCGGCACTTCCTCTGTTGGCGTAAAATACTGGAATTGAAAATCCGCCGAACCGGAAGTCAGCACAAAAGCAGTTTCAGAATAACCCAGTTCTCTGGCAATCCCCATCTTCTGTTCCACCGTCAGTTCCGGTCTGCCAATCACTACCCCCGCCTTATTACCGCCCTCATTATTCTTACAAAAAGCACTCGCCACATATACATCAACCATTTTTTCTCTAAATAACATCGTTATCACCTTTTAGTTAACTTTCAATGTCACTTATCAATCGTGCAAACGAAAAGAGACTGCCAAAAAATATGATTGCATATTCCAGTTAAAACACGCATGGAAACCGTTCAGTCTCAAACCTTTGGGATCAGGAATTTTCTGCAGGCCATCATCAGTGAAACCCTTGAAAAACGCCGGTACTTGGTTTTCTGGAATGCAATGAACAGAAAACCTTAGTATCCGCTGCGTTTTTCACGGACGCCATGGAAGTCGAAGAAGCAAGCTCCATCGGAGCGAAGCTGATTCGGTAACTTCCTGCGTGCAGCGGCGCTTAGCGAATCCGAGTTTTGCGAAGGATGAGCTTAGCAAAGTCGCTGCGAGAGCGCGTTTCACTGATGATGACTGCAGAAATTCCAATCACTCAACCGGAATCTGAACGGTTCCAGGCTATTTTTACTGGAATATGCCCATATTTTTGCAGTCTCTTACCTTATTTATTTTTTCTGGCCGCCGATTTTTTTCTTCATCAGACACCAGATCGTTCCTGTTATAAATACAGATGAGAATGTACCGCCGATAATACCGGCCATCATAGGCAGCGCAAATTCTCTGATCGAAGTTACGCCCATGATATACAATACCAGTACCATAACAAAGGTAGTCAGGGAAGTATTGATACTTCTTGACAATGTCTGGCTGATACTTGTATTGACGATCTCCTCTGTTGATGCCTTGACCATAATGTGCATATTTTCACGGATACGGTCAAAAATAACGATGGTTGCATTGATGGAATAACCGACAATGGTCAGCATACATGCAATGAAGGTTGTACCAACCGGAATTCTTACGACTGCGTATACCATTAAAACGATCAAAACGTCATGGATCAGGGCCAATACGGCGCTGGCGCCAAACTTCAGATCCTTGAATCTGATCCAGATATAAATCAAAATACAGATCGTTGCAATAATTACAGACATCACGGCATCTGTACGCATTTCACCGCTGACAACACCGCTGATATTTTCTTCAGCAATGGCATCGGCAATATTCAGATCATACTTTTCAGCCAGAGCGTCCTTGACAGCGCCTCTCTGCTCTGAAGCAAGTATCGGTGTCTTAATCACGATCTCTGTTGTGCCTGCCACATTCTGGAACTGAATATCTGTTGTCTGGCCGTATTCCTCAAACAGTTTTCTTAATTCTTCCTCGTCTGCCCCTGGTACTTCCAGGTTCTCATTGAATGTTACGGTCATGGCTGTACCGCCCGTAAAATCAAGGCTGTAATTCAATGCCTTATTACCGGACGAACTATGAATACCCATGGCCACAAAACCAACGCAGATCAATACAATTGAAATTGCATATGGAATCTTTTTGAAGCCGAAGTAATTTCTGATCTTTGCAGGTTTCTGCCTGCCATAATACTTTTCATCCCTGAAACCGATACCATACATAGCCATCAGTACCAGTCTGGTGATCACCAGGGCTGTAAACATGGATAAAACGATACCTAACGCCAGCGTAATGGCAAAACCTTTAATTGTACCTGTACCTTTCAGATACAAAATGGCCGCTGCGATCAGGGTCGTAATATTACCATCAAGAACCGCCGACAGAGCCTTGCCGAAACCAGTTTTGATCGCCACCTGAACTTTCTTGCCTGCGGCAATTTCTTCTCTGATACGTGTAAAGATAATAACGTTGGCATCCACCGCCATACCAATGGACAGGATGATACCTGCAATACCCGGCAATGTCAGGGTCACATCAAGACCATTCAGGAAGCACAGCATTGCAGCCACATAAAGAGTCAGAGCAATCGCCGCTGAAACACCCGGAATCCAGTAAATGACCATCATAAAGATCATGACGATGGCCAGACCGATACCGCCCGCCATCAAACTGGTGCTGACGGCTTCATCACCAAGCTTCGCGCTGACAACCTTGGAACTGATTTCTGTCAGATCCAGCTTCAGTGCACCGGCACGGATGGCCGTTGCCAGAGAATTGGCGTCTTCATAAGTAAACTTACCTTCGATCACACACTGTCCGTTTGTAATGGCTGTATTGACATTCGGATAACTGATGACTTCACCGTCATAAATGATGTAAATCGGCTTGCCGATATTTCTGGCTGTCGCCTCGGCAAAAGCCTTTGTTCCCGCGTCATCAAACATCAAAGAAACCACATACTGGGTGTTGCCGTAGGAATCCGGCTGAGTTCCCACCTGGGCGCTTTTAATATTATTGCCGTTGAGCACCTCAAAATAGCCGTCCATAATTTCCTCGCCGGTCGCTTCATCGCTGGCGCCTTCGCAGAAACTGATGGTTCCCGGATTACCTAACTCGGACAAAATCTTCTCCGCGTCATAGACACCCGGAATATCAACGTTGATTCGATTGGAACCCTGCTGATAAACTTCAGCCTCTGTACTCCAGGCCTCAACTCTCTGCTGGAGTTTATAAATCGTATCATTCATATCCTCAGCAGAAGGATTGCTGTCATTTGCTTCATAAGTAATGTTGACACCACCGGCCAGATCAAGACCCAGCTTAATATTCTTTGCTGTTCCGATATGATCCTTGCCATATCCGATGGCCGATACATAGACGCAGGCTGCGATCATGGCAATGATCACGATCAGCACCGCATAGCTCTTTCCTTTACTTCTCATTGTTATTCGTCTCCTTCTTCATCTGCCTCAGCAGCTTTGATCATTATCGCACATTCAACTCTCTTGCGCATCAGCTCGCAGCCGATATCATAAGCATCTGTAATCGAATGATGAAAATTCCATGAATTGGCCGCACATCCGCCGCTGCAGTAAAACTTTGCAAAACACTGGCTGCATTTTTCCTTCGCATAGACATTGCACAGCTTGAACTCATCACGGATATCCGTCTTCACAACGCCATCCCGGACATTACCCATCAGAAATGCTTCCTGTCCGACAAACTGATGGCATGGGTACAAATCTCCCCATGGCGTCACAGCCAGATATTCAGTCCCCGAACCGCATCCGGATAAACGCTTGGCCACACACGGACCTCCTTCCAGATCGATCATAAAATGGAAGAAATTAAAGTGCCGGCCCTCACGGTTACGCTTCACCATTTCCTTCGCCAGCTTATCATACTCCGCGCATAATTCCGGAATATCCGCTTCCTGAATGGCATA
>CAYURX010000020.1:0-25482 GCA_964447245.1 uncultured Coprococcus sp.
AACGGATCCTGGAAAATAATCTGCATCTTTGTTCTGAGTGCCCGTAACTGATCCGCCGGAAGGTCATAAACCTCCTGACCGTTAAATAATACCTGGCCGCCCGTCTTCTCTCCGGCCAGACGCAGGATCGTTCGTCCCGTTGTCGTCTTGCCGCATCCGGACTCACCAACCAGACCCATGGTCGTACCGCGTTTTAAATTAAAGGTAACACCGTCAACTGCTTTGACGTGCCCGATGACACGGGACACCATACCGCCTTTGATAGGGAAATACTTTTTCAGCTGGTTGACCATCAAAATGTACTGCGGATCATACACAACAGGTTCAAATTCTTTTTCAGCCATTTATTGATCCCCCTTTCCATCATAATAACGATAGCAACTGACTTTATGTGTATCGGACAGGCTGACCTCATGCGGGTATTCGCCCTGACAGGCGGCCACGCACATCTCACAGCGGTCCTTGAAATAGCAATAATTCGGCATATTGACCGGATTCGGCACTTTACCCGGAATGGAATAAAGCTTATCGACCTGCTTGCCGACAACCGGTTTGGATGCCATCAGGCCAATAGTATACGGATGGGAAGGATTGTTGAAAATCTCCTGCACCGTTCCTTTCTCCACTACGCGGCCTGCGTACATGACAACCACATAATCCGCCATCTCTGCGATAACGCCCAGGTCATGGGTAATCAGCATAATCGAGGAATTGATCTTATCCTTCAACTGACGCAGCAGATCCAGAATCTGTGCCTGGATCGTTACATCAAGGGCCGTCGTCGGCTCGTCGGCAATGATGATCTTCGGATTGCAGGCCAAAGCCATGGCGATCATGACACGCTGACGCATACCACCGGACAGCTCATGAGGGAACATGGAATAAACGCCCTCGCTATTGGCGATGCCAACCATCTTTAATAACTCGATGGTTCTGGATTTAATATCTTCCTTGCTCTTGCCTTCGCCGTCATGGAGAGCAATTACTTCATCCACCTGATCACCGATACGGAAAACCGGATTCAATGATGTCATCGGCTCCTGGAAAATCATGGATACGTAATTGCCACGAAGATTCTGCATTTTATCCGTCGGCGTCTTTGCCACATCATAAGCCTTATCACCGAGGTTCAGACGAATCTCACCCTCTACGATCTGGCCCTGAGGACGCTGAACAAGCTGCATCAATGACAGACTCGTAACGGATTTGCCGCATCCAGATTCACCAACGACGCCGACGGTCTTGCCGATCGGCACTTCAAATGTGACACCGTCAACACTCTTAACTGTACCTGCGTCGGTGAAGAAATAGGTATGCAGATTGTCAAATTCCACCGCATTGGACGGATTATGCATTTGTGTCAGATATTCGGATTCCGGTACATTTTTTCTCTTGCGCTTCTTTTCAAACTCGTTGGTAATCCGTCGGTTCTCCTTTGAGATCCTTCGGGACTCCTTCGCTGAAAGATAGCCTTCTGATTGTTTCTTTGCCATATCTCTATTCCTCCTTACCGTTTCATCTTCGGGTCAAATGCGTCACGAAGACCATCGCCCACGAAATTGAAGCCCAATACGGTAATCAACAGACAAATACCGGCAGGAATCCAGATAAACCAGTAATTCGTCATAACATATGCATTATTAACATCATTGATAATATTACCCCAGGAAGCAAATGGGAATTTTACACCCAATCCAAGGAACGATAATGTTGCTTCTGTAATGATCGTTGAGCCAAGCATCATCGTACAGGTAACGATCAACTGCGGAATAACATTCGGAATCAGATGCTTGAAAATACGACGGTGTACACTGATACCACAGGCTTCTGTTGCCGTCATAAATTCCTGTTCACGCAGAGACAGGATCTGTCCACGGACAAGACGGGCAATGGACGGCCAGCTTAAGAAACCAAGAATCAGCATCAGATAAAACATACGGATCATCGGATCAACCTGCATGGCATCCATGGCAGCACCAAGAATAATAATCAATGGCGTTGATGGAATACAATAGAAAATATCAACGATACGCATGAGCAGATTGTCCACCCATTTACCAAAGTATCCGGCAATACCACCGAGAATAATGCCCAGAAATGCCGCAATAAATACAACGATAAAGCCGATGATCAGGGATATACGGCCGCCATACATCAGTCGTGTCAGCATGTCCATACCATTAGTATCCGTACCAAGCCAGTGGCTCTTTGACGGCTTTGCATAACGGTCATAGACATAGGTTTCCTTTGACTGAAGGACAGACCAGCTCTTTGTATCCGGCTTGTATGTCAGTGTATATGTGTATTCCGTACCATCATCACCGGTAAATTCAAATGACTCACCATCCGCGTCAATGACTTCTTCCAGTTCTTCCTTGAATCTTCGGGAAATGGTAACGCCATTCTCAACCGGCTGAACGATAAAACGGGAAATATACGCAACCGTATCCGCACCGCTCAGTACATTGCCGTCCGCGTCGATCGTATAGGCTGTTCCATCTGCTTCAAAAGCTGTTTCACCGTTGGTATAGGCCTTTAAGATGGCTTTCACCGTATCAAAAGGCAATGCCTCACCATTCTCAGTATTGATGATATCTTTGCAGGCAATCGCCAGATCTGTACCGCCTGAAGATATCACATAATAATCCGGTCCTTCTTCTGTCAGATCATAGGTAACATCCTTCTCAGTAAAGGAAGCCTCCCCTTTATTCATGGCCAACTGCACTTTTGCCTGCAAAACGGTACCAAATTCCTGACCGTCCGCTATCACATAACGGTACTGCTCATTACGAACAATACCGGCATATTCCTTATCCATATAAGTATAGGTGTAAAACTGCTCATCCTGTCCATAAGGACTGATCATTCCTCCAATAAATGAAAATACAAACATCGCAATCAGCATCACCATACCGATGACAGCCAGACGGTTACGGAAAAACCGCTTGGCAACCAATGCTCCCGGAGATAATACCTTGACGCGGCGGTCATCATTCAGAGACAGTTGTTCTTCGTTATTCTGATTCACATTCTCTTTTAATTCTTCTTTATTATCACTCATGAACAATTGCCTCCTTCCTATGAAATACGCACGCGCGGGTCAACTACAGCGTAAAGAATATCCGAAATCAGGTTGCTGGCCAGTGTCAGAATTGCGATAAATGTCATATAAAACATGGAGAACGGAATATCTCCCGCAATCATGGCCTGATAAGATGTCCAGCCGATACCTGGAATAGAAAATAATGTTTCTGTAATCAACGCACCTGAAAACAATCCCGGTAATGAACCGCCGATAATGGTAACAAGCGGAATCAGCGTATTACGGAATGCATGGTGGTAAATAACCTTCTTTTCACTCAGACCTTTGGCACGGGCTGTACGGATATAATCCGCATTCAGAACTTCCAGCATATT
This sequence comes from uncultured Coprococcus sp., assembly GCA_964447245.1. Taxonomy (GTDB): domain Bacteria; phylum Bacillota; class Clostridia; order Lachnospirales; family Lachnospiraceae; genus Coprococcus_A. Next base: position 3,418 of record CAYURX010000020.1, read on the forward strand.
GGTACGTGTATAACGCATCAATGAGCCGACCGACACAATAACCAGCGTCGCCACAGGCAGCACCAGATGATTGGCCATATCCAGGATCTTGCCCGTTGCATCAAGCTGTGCATAATTACGGCCAACAAGACCCGCCAGGTCAAACCATCCTAACTTCACGGAAAAAATTAATTTTAATATAGTGGCAAAGAAGAATGTCGGTAACGAAATGCCGACCAGCGCTGCAGCGGTAATGCCGTAATCCAGACGGGAATACTGCTTTGTTGCAGCAATAACACCCAAAGGTATTGCAATAACAAGTTCCAGAATAAACGCAATAGCTCCCATAATAAATGAGAAGCCAATAACTTCTTTAAATTTCTGAACAACTGGAATTGTAAACTTCCAGCTATCACCAAAGTCTCCTCTGATGGCATCGCTCAGCCATGAAAAATACCCGGCAACGATACCCTTATCCAAACCATAGCTTTCATTCAACTGGGCCATCCATTCTTCAAACGTCTTGGCTCCCGGTGCCTGTGACAATGTCATTGCCATATTTTCCACAAAGGAACCCGGAAGGCAGCGCATCAGCCCATAGATAATGAAGGAGACACAAAAAAGGATCAATATGGACCATAAAATCCTTTGTACAATAAATTTCCTCATGGAAACCACTCCAAACTCTTGAAATTAAACAGGGGGTTATCACAAAGTGATTATTTTGTGATAACCCCGCTTCAATGTACATTATTTCAGGGAAACATTCCCCGGATTATCATTGGAACAAACTAAAATATGTTATTAGTTTAATTCGATTGTCTCAACCTCATTAATCCATGACCAGTATGGCGTCATATCAGGTGTCAGGGAATCAATGTTTACACGCTCTGTGGAGAAGATATAGCATTCACTTCTCTGATAAATCGGAACTTCAACAGCCCAATCCATAACAATATCCATAGCAGCTTTGTAGAGACCCTTTCTGTATGTCTGGTCTGCAGACTGACGAGCAGCAACGATCAGCTCATCCAGTTCATCATCAAAGATGCGGTAGTAGTTAGTTGTACCTTTGCTGTGGTAAATCTGGTACATATCAGGGTCAGGTGTTGAACCCCAGGCTGCACACCAGATCTCAGCAACACCAGACTGATAGGTCTGATATAATTCTGATGCAGTTGCGATATCGTTCACGTTCAGTGTGAAACCGATCTTGGCAAATCCATCGGCTGCATTCTTCAGAAGCAGGAAGGATGGATGGTCACCATTACCATTGGCGCCGATATTTACCTGATACTCAAGTTTAGCGCCTTCCGGAGCTGCTGTCAGCTTGCCGTCTGTCACTGTATAACCTGCAGCTTCGAAATAACCGAGAGCAGCCTGAAGTGCTGCGTCATATTTTTCTTCTGCGCTCATACCTTCTGTGTAGATCGGATTGCCGTTGACATCCACAGAATAAGCAACTGTATAACCATCATCTGTTACCTGAGGTGCAGCCCATGATGTGCTGGAGATCGGGTAATTGATAATGGAAGCTGTATCGCCATAGTAGGAATCGATGGCTTCATCACGGTATACAGCAAGGACTGTATCAATAGCCTTACGCAGGTTCTTGGAAGCATCAGATGCAGGATCGTCGCCAACCTTTACATTATCAGCACTCAATGCAATATAACCATAGCCAAGGAAATCGTACAGTTTAATTGTAACAACGCTGCCTTCGAGAGAATCATCACCGCCGTTGTATTCTGCGATCTGTTTACGAACCTCTGTTGAATAGGATGGATCACCGATATCGATCGTACCAGCCTGAATACCGACTGTCTTGTCATCTTCCAGAGTCTCAAGGAAGTTCAAATATTTTGTCTTAGGCTCACCCTTGTAGTAATTCGGGTTTGCTTCCAGATAAACAGTACCATTGGAGTACTCCTTAAATACATATGGGCCTGCGCCAAGAGGCTGTGAAGTCTTAGCACGAACAGATGATAAATCACCCTTTGTAAAACCGAACTTATGCGCATCATAATCATAAGCAGCCTCATCACCATAATAGTGAAGCGGAGCAATAGAAACGCTTAACTGATAAATCATGTTAGCAGCAACTTCAGTCGAAACAACACGCATGCTGTAATCGCCTGTACGCTGGATACCTTCAATATAATCTGCAGATTCACCAGTTGCAACACCGGCTGTCGAATAGTTGTAAACATCTTCAGGTATCAGATCAGCCAGAGCTGTACCTGCTGTCTCAGCTTCCATAGCAGAGAAATTCCAGCCATAGGTCTCACCAATCGCCATGAAGAAATCTTTGGCTGTCGCATCGGCTGCCAGACCATCAAATCCCCAGTTAGCAGCTGCAGCGGCTACATCGCCTGCATCATTGTAACCTGCCTCTGCACAGTAATCAACGATTTCCTGAGCGAACTTGGCGCCGCCGTCATTAATGGCATCCCAGAAAGCTTTCTGCTGGTCTTCTGTCCAGAATGTGAAATCTGTGTTGTCCTCACCGGCTGCTGCCAACAGTACAGACAGAGTCGACATACCTTCACGGTATTCATCCATACCAAGAATCGGCTGGCTGTACAGTGTTGTAGAACCATCATAAGTCGGGTCTGCATACACATACATACTGAAAATAACATCATCAATGTCAATCGGTGTGCCATCAGAGAATACAAGATCATCACGCAGTGTGAAATCGTAATAAACAGTACCGTCATCATTCTCTGTGATCTCCACATCAGCTGCGCCAGTATACGTATAATCTGTACCGTTGTAAGAACGTGTCTCACCTTCAATACCTTTTTCAACGATCATACCTACACGGTCCATGCTCAGAAGGCCGATCTGTACCAGGTCCATGATATCCATATCCTCAGCACTCTGTGCAAAGAACGGGGAAAACTTGGCTTCAAAATGGTTACTGGATGCCACCAATGTCTGGTCATCTCTTTCTGTTGCAGCGCCCTCGGATGCTGCTTCTGTCTCAGGCGCATCTGTCTCGCCGGCAGATTTCTGTCCACAGGCTGCCATTGTGCCTACGCACATTGCCAGGACAAGAAAAGCTGCTAACACTTTTTTCGCTTTCTTCATTAATAATTCCTCCTCATTTTTTCGTTAGATAGTCAAGATGCGTATACTTTCATGCTTATAAATAAGCATGAAAAGGGGGGTACCCCCCTTTTCACAACCTTATTCTGTGCTGTTGGTTACGCTGCTCGTTCGGTTCTAACTTGGTAATATTATATCATCAAACTGCTGTACTGTCAATTTTACTCAGGTAATATTATATGGCAGTTTTACCATTATTTTTCTTTTTAGAACAGCTTTTTCCATTGTAATCCACAAACTTGCTGCCGGATATTCATGACAATAGCCAACACTGCCGCTTCCAGCGCCAAAAAAATCACACCATCGAGCATTTTGCCTTCTGAACCGTTCAGAAACAGATAGATGATTTCTCCGGCTAATGACAATGCCGCAAGAACAGCCGCAAGCATCGAACGAAAAGGCACTTTCAGAACACTGGACTCATAGACATGTCCGCGCATCGGATCCGGTTCCGTACAGACCGGCCACAACGCCAGACCCAGACTGATCACCGCCACCACGCCAAAGGCATACGGCAAGATCAAATAGGCGCTGCTGCCAACACCGGGCGCCGGAATACATCCTGCCAGAAGTGCAGCTGCAATTGCAAGGATTTCCATCACCTGCAAACGGCGCTGCAGCTTCTTCCGCTCCATTTCCTCAAGCGGCCATTTATATCGGACCCCCTGATATTCATACTGTCCTTCTTCGTTAATTTTATAGTCATCCAGATACGCCCTGCGTCTTTTCCGCCATCCAGCCATCTTATGCGATCTCCGTCAGATCAAAAGATTCAAGCCACTGACTGGCCGTCTCACACACATTTCTCAGACATGTATCCTCAAACGGACTGTCGAGTCCCGCTTCTTTCAGCAATTCCGTAAATACACGGCTGCCGCCAAGTTTTGTATAGGCCATATAATGCTGCCATGCATCCTTCGGATCTTTCTGGATCCTGGCCCAGAACTGCAGGGAAACTGTCTGTGCAAGACAATAGTCAATATAATAAAACGGCATTGAATAGATATGGTGCTGACGCTGCCAGCCCTCACCTTCGCTGTAGAACGGGATATCGCCGTCCAGCTTCATCCACGGCATATATATACCCAGCAGTTCCTTCCATACCTGATGACGTTCCTTCGGTGTCATCTGAGGCTTTTCATAAACAATATGCTGGAAATGATCCACCATGGTGCCATATGGAATAAAAGTCAATGCCCCTGATAAATGGCTGTAATAAAACTTCTTCGTGTCTGCGCCAAAGAAACCTTCCGCCCATGGCCACGCGAAAAACTCCATGGACATGGAATGCACTTCGCATGCTTCCATTCCCGGCCATACATATTCCATCGGGATCCGCTTTCTGTTCATATAAGCGGCAAAGGCATGTCCGGCTTCATGGGTAATGACTTCCACATCCCCCTGTGTACCATTGAAATTGGCAAAGATAAACGGCACTTCATAATCCGGTATATTGGTACAGTAACCACCGCCTTCCTTGCCTTCCGTTGAAAGCACATCCAGCAGTTCGTCATCCAGCATCTTATTAAAGAACTCACCGGTTTCAGGCGAAAGTTCCTCATAAAATCTGCGGCCATGAGCCAGGATCTCATCCGGCGTTCCGAATGGTTTCGGATTGCCTGAACGGAATTCCAACGCATTATCAGCAAAGCTCATCGGATATTCTTTGCCAAGACGCTTCGCCTGGGTCTGATAAATCTTCGATGCCACAGGCACAAGATAAGTGACAACTGCCTTTCTGAACTTTTCTACATCCTCTTTCGTATAACAATTTCTGCCCATACGGTAGTAACCAAGCTGTGTATATCCATCATAGCCAAGCTTTCTGCCCATGGTATCACGCAGTTTGACCATTTCGTCGTACAATCTGTCCAGTTCTGCCTGATGATCCTTGTACCACTGCCCCTCAGCCTTCCAGGCCGCCAGACGTCTTGCGTCATCCGCGTCATTCTTAAACGGGCTGATCTGTGAGATCGTGTACATTTTTCCCTCAAAAGGAATCTGAGCCGATGCCAGCAGCTTCTCATAAGCCTGTACCAGTTCATTCTCCTTCTTCAATTCCGGAATGATTTCCGGAGAAAATGTCTTTAAGGCAATCTCCGCATTCAAAAACATCAGATTTCCATACTCTGCTTCAAAATCCTTCCTGTAAGGACTTTTCAGCATGGCCATGGTCCATTGCTGATTGTATTCCTCCAGTTCCGGATGCGCATGATTCCAGAATTGCTTCTCCCCATCATAAAATGCGTCTCTCGTATCAATGGAATGCCGGATTCCGGCCAGTTCAGCCATGGTCATATATTTCTTCTGCCATGCTTCCTGCTTCAGAAAAGCTGCCATTGCTGCTTCATAACTATCCGCCCTCTCAAGTTCCCCTGTCAGGCCGGCGATCTCCTGCTTCATCGCCTCCAGATCAGGACGTTCATAAGGCATCTGTGAAAACTTCATTTTTATTACCTCCAAACATAATCACTCAATACTGATTATTATAATCTCTTTTACCGCATTACGCAAGCCACCCGCAGCTTTCAATTTTTTCTCATATTTTTCTTGACTTTATCCCACAATATAGTTAATCTGAATGCAGTATTTTTTGTAGTATTTCAAATCACAGGAGGATTCTTATGGAAACACACACGACGCAACCAACCGCCATCTACCATGCCCGTGAACTTGGTACAGTTAAAATGCTGCTTCTCGGCATGCAGCACACTTTTGCCATGTTTGGCGCAACCGTTCTTGTACCCCTTTTGACCGGACTGAATGTCTCAACAACTCTTTTAATGGCCGGCCTCGGCACTTTACTGTTTCATTTGATCACCAAAGGGAAAGTGCCCGCCTTTCTCGGCTCATCTTTTGCTTTTCTCGGAGGCTATGCCGCAGTTGCTCCAATGATTGACGGCCAGGCCAACACAGCCATGCTCCCTTATGCATGCGGCGGCGTTGTCGCTGCCGGTTTTCTTTACCTGATCGTCAGCCTTCTGATCCGCTTTTTTGGCATCAGAAAAATCATGCGCTTTTTCCCGCCTGTTGTCACCGGCCCGATCATTATTGCCATCGGCCTGATCCTGGCTCCAAGCGCCATCAGCAACTGTGAACAGAACTGGCTGTTGGCCTTCATTGCGCTGGCGGTCATTGTCATCTGCAATATATGGGGCAAAGGCATGATTAAAATCATTCCGATCATGATGGGGATCATCGTCTCCTATATTGCCGCCCTGCTGATGGGACAGGTAGATTTCACAAGTGTCCAAAGCACCCTTGATCTTGGCCTTGTGGGCGGTCTTGTTGATATCCCTCTCCACACGGAAAATTTCGCGAAATTCGATATCAGCGCGATTCTGACCATTGCACCGATCGCATTGGCGACCATGATGGAACATATCGGTGACATTTCAGCCATCAGCGCAACAACCGAACAAAATTATATTGAAGATCCGGGTCTTGACAGAACCCTCCTCGGCGATGGTCTGGCCACCATGCTGTCTGCAGTTTTCGGCGGCCCTGCCAATACCACCTATGGTGAAAACACAGGTGTCCTTGCCCTTAGCCGCGTTTATGACCCCCTTGTTGTCCGTATCGCCGCCTGTTTTGCCGTCCTGCTCTCTTTCTTCCCTGCCTTTGCTGAGATCATCCGTTCCATACCGGCCGGAATCATCGGCGGTGTTTCACTAATCCTCTATGGCATGATTTCCGCCATCGGTGTGCGGAATGTGGTTGAACATCAGGTCGACTTTACAAACAGCCGCAATCTGATCATCGCCGCTGTCATTCTCGTATGTGCTCTCGGTTTCAATTTCAGCGAGGCCGGCGGTATTGTATTCACCATCGGAGGTACCGCCATCTCTCTTTCAGGTCTGGCGATCGCTTCAATTGCCGGAATTTTGCTGAATGCCATCCTGCCAGGCAACGATTATGAATTTGCTCAGAATAATACAAACGCATAATCATCATCAATGCATAGTTTATAGAAACAGAGGATAAAATAAATGACAGGTATAGGAACAATTGTCAATACAGCAGCCGTCATTGCAGGCGGAGCCTGCGGACTGCTGCTGAAAAAAGGCATTCACGAACATATACAGGAAACACTAATGAAAGCACTTGGTACAGCGACTATTTTTATTGGCATCAGCGGCGCTATGACCGGTATGCTGGCCCTCAAAGACGGGCAATTTGAGACCACCGGTACCATGCTTATGATTTTCTCCCTGGCCATTGGTGCCGTTCTCGGTGAATTTCTTGGCATCGAAGACCGCATGGAAAGTCTTGGAGAACGTCTCCGGTTACTGTTTCATGTCAAAGAAGGTCAGGGTTTTGTGGATGGTTTTCTCACCAACGCCCTCGTGATCTGCATTGGTGCCATGGCTATTGTCGGCGCCATTCAGGACGGTATGCTCGGTGATCCATCCATGCTCTACGCCAAAGCGATCCTCGATGCCATGATTTCCATGATTTTTGCATCGACCCTCGGCATAGGCGTTCTTTTTGCCGCCATCCCCCTTTTCTTCTACCAGGGCGGTTTGACGGTACTGGCCGGATTTATTGCCCCTTTCCTGACGGATAATCTGATTGCCGATTTGTCCTATATCGGTTCTATTCTCATTTTCCTTGTGGGCATTAATCTGTTATTTGGCAAGCAGGTCCGGGTCGGCAATCTTCTCCCGGCCCTGCTGGTTCCAATTGTATATGCTTTTTTTTAAAAAACAAGCACTTTTTTACGTTGACAAGTTGAATTAGTTATACTATAATGTTCTACAATTCAACCGCGTTCAAGCGGTTTCATAGAGAATTTCCAAAGGCAATGACGGAGACAAGTAGCGCAGCTTATCGCTCACAGTGAGTGGAGACAGTGAGAACCCACAGAATGAATCGGCGTGAATAACACTCTAACAGCCGCAAGCTGAACATCAGATCCCTCTGATCAGTAGGTGCGCCGTTAGCTGCACGTAAGCCAGCAGGAGGTTTATTGACCTCTGATTGAGAGACTGCCATGCAGTAATTCAGGTGGTACCGCGGACAAAGACGTTCGTCCTGAACTATTCTATTTAGTTCAGGGCGTTTTTTTATGCAAAAATATACTGCATAAATGAAATGCTCTGGACAGTCAATTTGTAAAAGGCAGAAAGGAGACAATTATGACAACAGCTAATATTTATCGTAACCGAGTATTAAATGAAATCAGCGAAAGTGATGTAGGTTCCACTCTCAAAGTGGCCGGATGGGTAGAGAATATCCGCGACCATGGCGGTGTTTCCTTCATTGATTTAAGAGATATGTATGGTGTTTTGCAGGTTGTACTGCGTGATACTTCCCTGCTCAATGGTATCACCAAGGAAAACTGCCTGTCCATTGAAGGCGTGATCGAACATCGTGACGAAGAAACCTACAACCCGAAAATCCCTACCGGCACCATTGAACTGGAAGCACATACCATCGATATACTTGGAAAAGTCTATCAACAGCTTCCATTTGAAATTATGACTTCCAAAGAGATCCGTGAGGATGTCCGTTTAAAATACCGCTATCTTGATCTGCGCAACAAAAAAGTTAAAGATAATATCATCTTCCGTTCACAGGTCATCAGTTTTCTCCGGCAGAAAATGACAGAACTGGGCTTTCTGGAAATCCAGACGCCAATTCTGTGCGCGTCTTCACCGGAAGGTGCCAGAGACTATATCGTGCCTTCAAGAAAATTTAAAGGCCGCTTTTATGCTCTGCCGCAGGCCCCGCAGCAATACAAGCAGCTCCTGATGGTATCCGGCTTCGACAAATATTTTCAGATCGCGCCTTGTTTCCGTGATGAAGATGCCCGTGCCGACCGCTCACCAGGCGAATTTTACCAGCTCGACTTTGAAATGAGCTTCGCCACTCAGGAAGAAGTCTTCCGTGTTGGCGAAGAAGTACTCACAGCAACTTTTGAAAAATTTGCCCCGGAAGGAGCCTCTGTCACTGCTGCTCCTTATCCTGTCATCAGTTATAAAGAAGCCATGCTGCAATTTGGCACGGATAAACCGGATCTTCGCAACCCATTGCGTATTATGGATGTGACTGATTTCTTCCAGAAATGTTCTTTCAAGCCGTTTATCAAAAAAACTGTACGCGCGATCAAAGTTCATGCGGATATGTCCAAAGGCTTTCATGAAAAGCTCTTAAAATTCGCAACTTCCATCGGCATGGGAGGTCTCGGTTATCTCGAGGTCATGGACGATATGAGTTACAAAGGTCCCATCGATAAATTCATACCGGACGATATGAAGGGCGAACTGGCCGGGCTGGCCCATCTTACAGCCGGAGATACGATCTTTTTCATTGCCGACAAGGAAGAACGGGCCAATCTGTTCGCAGGCCAGCTCCGCAACGAGCTTGGCAGCCGCCTTGAACTGACCGAAAAAAACGCTTTCCGTTTCTGCTTCGTCAATGATTTTCCGATGTATGAGTATGACAGAGATGAAAAGAAAATGGTCTTTACACACAACCCATTCTCCATGCCGCAGGGCGGACTTACTGCCCTGACCACAAAGAAACCGGAAGATATACTGGCCTACCAGTATGATATTGTCTGCAACGGTGTCGAATTATCCTCCGGTGCTGTCAGAAATCATGATCTTGATATTATGGTCAAAGCTTTTGAAATTGCCGGATATACCGAAGAAGACTTAAAGACAAAATTTGGCGCGCTCTATAATGCTTTTCAGTTCGGCGCTCCGCCTCATGCCGGCATGGCGCCGGGTATTGACCGCATGATCATGCTTCTGAGAAATGAAGAAAACATCCGTGAAGTCATTGCCTTCCCAATGAACGGCAACGCCCAGGACCTGATGTGCGGCGCTCCGGGTAAAGTATCCGAGACACAGCTTCGCGAGGCTCATATCAAAATCCGCGAGTAAATGAAGGGGCTGCTTTTTGCAGCCCGCTTAACTTTATTTTTTGCTGATTCTACTTTTTATATCCTGTTGTAAAATCAACCATATTCCTTAATGGCGCTCCTTTCAGATAAGCCGAAAGATTTGATGCCGCGATATCAACAATCCGCTCAAATGTCTCCGGCAAATGATACTGTCCGGAAATATGCGGAGTTATCATGATATTTGGCAATTGCCACAACGGATGATCCGACGGCAATGGCTCCGGCTCTGTCACATCAATACCTGCCGCCCCGATCTGATGCTGCCGCAGAGCATCATATAATACCTGGCTGTCCACCGCGCTGCCGCGGCCGCCGTTTAAAAATATGGCCTGTTCCTTCATCAGTTCAAACCGCCGGGCCGTATAAATATGATCCGTTGCTTTTGTTCCCGGCAGAAATGATACGATGACATCAGCCCTTGGCAATACTTCATCCAGCCTGTCCGTCGTGTACAATTCATCTACACCCTCCGGGCACGCGCTCATTCTGCGCTTAACGCCAATGGTACAGGCGCCTAGCGCTTTTGCCATCCGCGCAAAATGCAGGCCGATATCACCAAGTCCGACCACCAGCACGGTTGCGTCTGCAACGGAAACAACCGTGCCATAATCTGTCCATTCCGCCCTGGCCTGGGCATCACGATATAAATGAAGTTTTTTCTGAAGCATCAGCATCATGGCAAACATATGCTCCGCCACCGCCTTACTGTAGGCGCCTGTGGCATTCGTCAAAATCGTTCCCTCATGTAATATGCCCGGCTGAATATATTGATCTGCTCCCGCTGAATTAAGCTGCAGCCATTCAAGCTTCTCTGAAGCTCTGATTTTTTCCGCCGGTACATTACCGATGATAATTTCCGCTTCGGCAACCATCGTTTCCGTTGCATCTTTCGGTGTGGCATATACAAAGCGGCATCCTGCTCCGGCACTTTCCAGTTTTGCTTTATGTCTTTCCTGTACAGGTATTACGACCAGAATATTTTTTCCCATTCTGTTCTCATCCTTTCCTCGTCTATGATTCCTGTTTCATTATCATTCACGAGTACGGGATATGTCAATGAGATTTTTCATATTTTGCAAACTGATAACAAGTGTTGACGTATTATGCAGCAGCGCTGATGTGGTCGGCTGCAGCAGACCGCCGACACCGCATAGGATCAGGCCTGCATTAAAGGCTACAATCATCCGGTAATTTTTCCGTATACGTTTCATCAGAAGATTGCTGATCTGCTTCAAAGTGACCAGACTGTTCAAATCATCGGCGGCCACTGTAATATCCGCTATTTCTCTGGCAATTTCAGCGCCGTCACTGATCGCGACACCCACATCCGCTGCCGACAGCGCCGGTGAATCATTGATGCCGTCTCCGACCATAATGACCTTCCGTCCTTTTGCCTTCTCTCTCTCGATAAAATCTGCTTTATCTTCCGGCAGGACTTCTGAATAGTACTCGTCGACACCAACGGCCGTCGCAATCGCTGCCGCTGTCCGTTCACTGTCACCCGTCATCATCACGATTTTATCAATACCCGTTTCCCGAAGTGCCCGAACTGCTGCTCCGGCCTCCGTCCGCAGCGGATCTTCAATGCAGATAACAACTGCCAGCTGCTGTTCCACTGCCATATACAAATGCGAATAAAACGGCGGCAGTTCCCGAAACAGCTGCCTGTATTCCTCTGCCACCCGGCATCCTTCATCTTCAAATACAAAATGATAACTGCCGATGACGACCTTCCTGCCATCGATTGTTGTGGCAATACCATGGGCCACCAGATATTCCACCTTTGAATGCATCTCGTCATGTTCCAGATGCCTGTCATTGGCTGCCTGAACAACGGCTTTTGCCATGGAATGCGGAAAATGTTCTTCCATACATGCCGCAATTCTCAGCAGTTCATCCTCCGCCATATCACAAAACGGCACGACTTTTGCCACTGTTGGTTTTGCCTTTGTCAAAGTTCCTGTTTTATCAAATACAATCGTTCTGGCTTCGGCCACCGCCTCAAGATACTTGCCGCCTTTCACTGTCATACTGTACTGTCCGGCTTCACGGATGGCTGATAATACGGCAATCGGCATGGAAAGCTTTAAGGCACAGGAAAAATCAACCATCAGCACAGCCAGTGCTTTTGTCGCGTTTCGCGTTGCCAGCCATACGAGCCCTGTACCAAGCAGTGTATAGGGTACCAGTTGATCCGCCAGGTGTTCCGCTTTACTTTCCAGTGCAGATTTCAGTTTCTCTGATTCTTCAATCATGCCGACAATCTTTTCGTATTTTGTCGAACCGCTCGTCTCCCGTACCAGAATCGTCAGTTCGCCTTCTTCAAGTACAGTTCCGGCGTACACATAACCGCCCTCTGCCTTTTTAACAGCAGCTGATTCTCCCGTCATCGAGGCCTGATTGACCATGGCTTCTCCTTCGGACACCTCACCATCAAACGGAATCACATTGCCCATATGTACTACCACACGATCGCCCGGTCTGATTTCCGAAGCCGGAACCAGTATTTCCTGATCCTGGGCCTTCAACCATACTTTACTGATATTCAACGACATACTTCTGGCCAGATCATCCACTGATTTCTTATGTGTCCATTCCTCCAGAATCTCACCGATGCCAAGCAGAAACATTGTTGAACCCGCCGTGGCATAATTGCGCCTCAAAATTGACACTCCAATGGCAGTTGCATCCAACACAGGCACATCCAGCCTGCCTCTTGCCAGACAGCAGACACCCTCCTTCAGATATTTGACTGATTTCATACATGTCCAGATATTGCGGACAGACACCGGCACAAAGAGCCTGCCAAAAATCCTCATGACAATTTTCATCACAAGCTTTTCCTGATATTCACTATTCAATGCCCGTCCCAAAAGGCCGGTCTCCCCGGCCACCGGTTCAATCTCTTCATAATGCATATGCCGCAGAGCCCATAGAACCCGATCCCTGCTTCCCGTATATTCAATGACTATATCCGCTGTCCGTTCATAGATTTTTACTTTCCGAATGCCCTCTGTCTGATTCAGATAAATTTCAGCCCTGCCGGCCTGATCATAGGACATGCGATTTTGCTGCAAGTGCACACGCATCCGCCCTTTGATCTCATGCTTTATACAGAAACGCATCCCTATACCTCTGTTTCAGTTTCTGCGCCAACTTCCGCCTCGCCCTCTGCTTCATCCTCTACGACCGCTTCATCAGCTGCTCTTTCTTCATTGATCTGCTTCGCTTCGGCAAGAATATCCTCTGCATTCTCCTGTACCTTTGTTGTTGTCTCCATGACACAATCTTTTGCTCTCAGCACAGCAGCTGTACACTGAGTATAAACCTTCCTTGCATCCTTGCTTGTCAAAATCTTAATACCCGCTGTTCCAAACAATACACCTGCCGCAAAAATACCCGACTTCTTCAAATTAATCTTACCTATAATATCCATCATACGATTGACCTCCTGTCTATTTGTGCTCATAACCTGTATAAACTGTCATAATCAGACAGATTATCATGGCCCATGCCCAAAATTTGTGATTTTTCAATCTAATCACTTCCCCTTCTTTATTAGTGTCGGGATAATTATAACATAACGGTCTTCCATTTTATCTTGATGAAAATGATAATTTTTCTCATTAAATTGTCTCTTTATCTTCTTATTTGTTTTCTGCCAATACCGATCAGTCTGAAGCCCGCTCCTGCAAATAAGCAAAAGGCGATAATCAGAGACAGCCATATCTGTATACTGTTCGTACCTCCTGTAACCGGCAATGTCAAATTGGCGCCATTCGATATCTCATAAGTAAGATCATACACATAATAGATGGATTTCTTTTCATCAAAGATACATTTCCCGGTATCAATATTTTGCGAATCCGCTTCCTCCTCTGTTAATTGCAGTGGCAGTGTAATTGTTACAGAATCAGGCAACAGCGAATGTCCCGGAACCGTTGCCGTCTCTGTCAAGACATAGGTGTCAGGATATAAATCTTCAAACAGTACGACCCCATCAGCTCCTGTTGTCCCTTCAGCGACCTGATGACCATCCATATCCATCAATGAAAAACTAACGCCTTTCAACGGCGTCCGCCCGTCGGAATCAAACTTGATTATCTTAATCCGTCCGCCAACAGGTGTATCATATACGGAATACGTATTGCCGCCCTCCAGCATGACTTTTCCACCTTTCTCTGTGATTTTAGTCACATAACGTTCACCGTCTTCTGATACTGTCACACCGTCTGCATCTTTCATATATCCTTTAAGCGTATACCCCGGCGCCGCCTGTGTTTCCTGTATTGTCACCGTTCCCAGCGGCAGGACAGCCTGACCTTCGTCATAATAAAAATCATCACCAGAGACTTTATATGTATCATTGAGTGCGGCACGGTATGTTTGATCTTCCTCTGCCATGATCTGAATCACCCATGTTCTGTCAGAATCACCGGGCAGTTGATCTGCAGTATAATAACCATCATAATATTTCACCGTAAACAGGGTACCTTCAAGAGAAGGACATTGTTCCGTCTTTTCCCCGTTGATCAGTTTGGTTAAACCAAGCGCCGCATCCGTAACCATCGGTTTGTCAGATACATGCAATTGAACAGGTTCTGTCTCCGTTGATTCAGACGTTACCTCTATTGTATAAACCGTTTCATCTAACTGATAACCCCGGGCTGCTTTCGTCTCCCGGATATAATAGATTCCCGGCGGCAATTCAACCGTATTCGACCGGCCATCCCCGTCCGTCGTCAGAACAGCGCACTCGCCGCTTAACAGACCATCCTTGTCTGTATTGTAAACCGTATATTCTGCACCTGACAATTCATAGCAGCTATTCCCCTCTGTGACCAACGGATCACCTGATGTCTTGATAAGATTGAGATAACCGTTTCTGGCTGCTGCTTCTACCTTCAGATACGCCTGCAATTCCTTATCGACCAGTCCCCTGACCGTCACCAATTCCTGCTGGGAAGTATCTTCCGGATTCCACCAGAGCTGATATGCCTTCGATTCATCCTTTATTTTCCGTGAAAATCCAAGCGTAACCGCTCCTTCCAACGATTTTTTGGAACTTAAAGTCAGCGTATTTCCCTGCACTGCCGCTGAAATACCATTTTTGTTAAAGGCATCATTTTTAGCAAAACTGCCAATCACTTTCGCGTCATCTACAAGTGTCAGCTCGTACAAATTGGTACTGCTGTTAAACGCCATTTCATAGATCTTTGACTGACCGGCTGTGGATGCCGTAAAGGACGGGATCTGATCATGGACAGCGACGGCATCCCTGATTTTCTCATAATACGCATAGGACTGCCCGCTTTTCGCCTGTTTGGATTTATCACATACCTGTTTTGCGATCCTGTCTCCTTCCGTTGTTCCAAACTTGTTGACTGTCACCAGCCAAATCGCCATCTGGGTGGCCGTATATTTTGCAAAATCCGTTGTAGTCGGCGGATCACTGATATCCGTACTGTAACCGGAAAAATCAGGCGCATAACATAAAATCTCTCCGATCAGACTTCTCTGGGCACCTGTCAGCGCCTCCCCTCCTGCCTGCACATCAAAACCGTTATGCATCGGCGCCGTATGCTGTACACAAAAGGCCGTATGCCATGCACTGCCAACTTTTATCTGCATATAACAGATATGGTCAATTTCCTTGCCGTCACCCAGCAATGCTCCCAGACCTGAACCTGCAGCCACCGAATACCAGATAATACTCACTGTTCCCTGTGCTGCTGCCCGTGCATTCACATTGGCTCCCTCCGGGATATAAATATCGCCGTCCTGCGCTTCTCCGGTTCGTTGGCCCTCCGGATCACCGCCATCATCCGGTCGTATATGAACCTCAATATACGGCACATCCCATGCAGTCAGTTCTTCACCAGGCACATACCCTTCTGGTATAACCAGATTGAAAACATAGGTTTCATAATCCGTTTGTTCATAATCGTCATCACACACCCAGACCGCATCGATCGTCTCCTGTGAACCATCTCTAAGAACCACATCCACAGTCTCCGGAAATTGCGCTGATAACGTTTCCAGACTCCCCTTTACCGTGTCCAAAATCACTTCACCGCTCATAAATCCACAGATCCATTTCTCTGTCTCCGATTCTTCTGTCTCTATCCGTTCTGTTTCTTCATCCACCCTGCAGGCTTTCTCCGTTTCCCCTTCCGGAAATTGCTGCAGATCTGTGTCTGATGCTGTATCGTTCCCCTCTGTATCCGCAGTTGTCTCTAAATCTGTTTCCGGATTTGCTGCCATACCGGATGCATACAAAACATCCGGCCAGCCGCAGACAATGAGCGTCAACAGTAAAATACCTGCAATTATTTTCTTTATCTTCAAATCATGCCCCTCCTTTTTCCCCGGCTTTTACCCGAAGTGCATTGATAAACTGCTTCACTCTTACGGCAAAACAGATGGCAGGCAAAATGAAAACCAGACCTGTACAGATGATTCTAAAGAACGTCTCTCTCTCAATGTCATTTCTGGAGGATACATAAACATTGCCATCGGAAGCTCTGATCAAACCTTCATCTGCCGCTTTTTCGCCTTCTGCCCTCTTTTCGCCTTCTGCATTTGCTTCCTCCAATCTTTCCTGCCCGCCTGTATCTCTGGCACAGTAAACCACATACCGGAATTTGCCGCCCGACGCATAAGGATGGCAGGTCAATAATGTGATCATATCCCTGTCCGCCTGTATTTTGACAGCGTCCACATTATAAGGATCAATAATATCAATGGACGCAACGATGTAAGTCAGCGTTTCCCATGGATTTGTAACAAGCACCTTATCTCCGGCTTCCAGATTTTCAATCTCCTTAAAGAAAGGCTGTCCGCTATAACCTCTGTGTCCGGCAATCACACTATTGGTATTTTCACCGCCGATCGGAATGGAAGTCTGTCCCAAAACAGCGGCCCCCTCTGCCATATGCTCAGAGGATGCGCCTATATAAAGCGGCAATATCTGGTGCATCTTCGGGATTTCAATATAGCCAAATACACTGTCCTCCAACCCTTCCAGCGTTACCGGAACCTGTTCATAGCTCCATGGATCCAAAAAATTTTCCTGACCGCTCTCATAAATTGACTGATTATAGGCCTCAACTGCCAGGTATAATGGATCTGTCTCACCGTCCATTAACCCATTCCCCGTTCC
This sequence comes from uncultured Coprococcus sp., assembly GCA_964447245.1. Taxonomy (GTDB): domain Bacteria; phylum Bacillota; class Clostridia; order Lachnospirales; family Lachnospiraceae; genus Coprococcus_A. The sequence continues at coordinate 20,580 of CAYURX010000020.1, forward strand.
TGTTTTATCATCGGCCGCCGCGATCCGTTCCGTTCTGTCATATCGCTCATGAAATGTATCCACAAACTGCCGGGTCCGAACCGCCTGCAAGCCCGTTTGAACAACAGGCGACAAACACAGCAGCATCCCCATCGAAATCAGCGCCGCGCCTGTCCATCTCTGATGCTTTATCTTATTCCAGAATGCAGTTCCGGCAAAAAACATAAAAGTTAACATAATTCCTGCCATAATGGCTTTTTTATAAGAACTCATCCACTGGGAATGACCAGTGCCGGCGCTGTTATCCACCGCATCCGTATATTTTTCCTCACTGTATTCCACCCGCTCCCCCGTCACCAGCAAGCGATGGGTATTCATCCCGTAAGGCGTACAGGTCACCAGTGTGGCCAGATCCCGGCCTCTGCAAATCAACAGCTTATCCGTTTCCTCCGTCAATACAACATTGATTTCCCGCACCTGATAGGCCAACGTATCTCCCAGCACATGAATAAAAAACAAGTCCCCTTTTGCTACTTCTGTCAGATCCGTAAACAGTCTGGCATTATTCAGGCCTGTATGTCCCGTCAGTACCGTGTGGGAATCCTCCCCGCCCACCGGCAGGGAGGTTCCTTCAAGATGTCCCACTCCGTTTTTTAAAACGTCCGCCGATGTGCCGTGATAAACGGGCAGATAAACATCAATGGCCGGTATCTCCACATAAGCCATGATCCCTGCGTCATCGACAGAGATTAAATTGCCATATTCCACATCATCTGCAGATGCTTTGGCAATAAACGGATCTGTTAATGTTACCTGAGACTCCGTCAGTGTTTGATTATACAGACGTGCCTCCTCAAACATCCGCTGATATTGCTCCCTGCCCAGATCATCCACTGACGTTCTGTAGGCAATAATTTCTGAATTCACGCGATGTTCAAAAAGATATTCACTGATAAACGGATAAAACAGAAGCAGCATTCCAAAAAGGATAAGCAATACCGAAGCCGCTATGCTTCTTTTTTCTTTCTGCATAAAAGGACACATCCGCCAATCACTCCAAACACACCAAGGATCGTTACTGCATACAGACCGCGTCCTCCCGTCTTTGGCAGCAGGAATCCTCTGCTGTTAAGAACCGTAACGTCCACAAGTCCATGATCCGAATCAACGGCCTGGATCCTGCCTTCGTTGACGCTGTAACGGCTGAGTTCGGCATCAACGCCATTCACCTTCGCCCATCCGCTTCTCAGTTCACCCACATACATGGCCGTGCCGCCATTTTCCTGACCATAGTTATAACCGGTCAAACCCGTCCAGCCGGCGACAGCAGGCCGTATATCTCTCCCTGCCCCGCCGATCTCGATCACCAGAGGTTCTTTCAGCAGGCTATACCCTGCATCCGTTGCAATTTCAGTCATTGTATATGTATCGGCTTCCAGACCGTTAATAACGAGCGCTCCGTTCGTATCCGGAGACAGGACCGTTGCCTCAGATTCTTTCAGCGTCCGACCCGTCACATCATAGACTTTCTGTCCGTCCTCATTGATACCTGTCTGAGCAGCCACCACATAATAACCATTGCTGCTATTGTAAAGAATAAATTGGACCTTTTCCGCATCACCGCCGTCATCGGAAAAATTCTTCTGAAGATTAATCCCATAAGTGTACACTATGGACCGGTCTTCCAATGTATTATAATAGCCTTCACTGGTACGCGCCCATGTCAGCGTGACATCATTCGGATTTCCTTCATCACCTAATACAGCCGACGCGTCCGAATTCAATTCCGCTGTGTAATAGACTGCAAGATAACAGTCACCATATTTTTCATTGATTTCCTTCAATCCCGTGTCCGTCACTGTCACTGTCATCTGTGTTTCACCGGTTTTGTTCGTATCGACCCTTACATCCGCATATTGTTCTGAATGCGCATTACTTGTCGTATTCCACCAGACAATAGCATTTTCCTTTTTCAACGCATCCGCGTCACTCCGATAAACGGCCACCTCAACGTCCCGGCCATAAGTAAGTCCTTCACTCAGAATATCCGTCAGGACATACTCTGTCAGATACGTCGACTGACTGGTAATATGCGGCAGCCCGGAAAGCAGTAAATAGTCAAGTACATCACCTTCAGAAGCTGTGATCGTATCGCCATAACCGGCTTTTGACCCACTGTCTGTTTCCGCTGCCGTACTGGTATCAAACGCCTGCCGTACAAGTTTATCCAGTGTCGGATTCCCGGACTGGTTTTTCGGATAGCAGGTCACATCATAAAACCATTCACCGCCATCAGGGGTCGTCATTGGCAATTGGACAAACCAGGGATTCACTGTATCCGTTATATTTTCAGGTACTTTTGTCTCAACAAGCAGATACAGTCCCGTCTGCATCCCACTCTGAACCGTATGCCCCTTCTCATCGGTCAGAGCCATTGCGGCCGAATGACTGCTGCCTTTGACATAACTGCCAAGACGGTCTCTGGCCCCGCTGCCATCGGCTTCTATCAAAGCTTTCATGGCGTCATTGACCTGCTGGCTTGTATAATGACGGCAGTCATTGGCACAGCCCTTTTCAACGGCGGCCGCGTCAAACGCCTCTGCTGCCGAAAGACCCAGTATGTCCGCCAGTTCCGCCGGAAGTTCATACACGACTTTCACATCCCCGTTCAGCGTATAGGTTTCCACATTACCAGTACGCAGCCAGGTAAATTCCACGCCTTTTACCGCATAATCATACATGGTCTTTTCAATACCGGCATCCGATTGACCGGAAGCAGCCGACAAAAGACCGAGATCAACACCGGACATTTCCGCCGCCGTCATATCATATTTATAAATACTTAATGATCCTGTTCTTGACGTATCGATCATATCCCGGCTATCCGTTCCCTCGCCTGAACCTGCCGCCTTTTCTGTATTCAACGCGCCGGCCAGTGCCGGTACTGTGCAGGCCACTGCCATGACTGCGGCTAATATGTACAGACTGATCCTCTTTAAAATATTTCTTTTCATTATTTTCCACCCTTCTCCATGCAGTGCTTTCCCCGGATATCCGCAGAAAGCACTGACGACAACTATTATCAATCCGCAAACGGTGACAATTCAAGACGGATAAAGTATCCCTGATCCGATTCACAGACCGGACAGATCACCGGTGCCTTTTCTCCCTCATAAACGAAACCGCAGTGCAGACATATCCATCCCTGACGCACATCTGAAATATGCAGTTTATTCTCCTCCAGGTATTTCGCGAAACGGCCGAAACGGTCTCCATGGAATTTTTCAATATCCGCGATCATATGAAAAGAACTGGCTATTCTGTCAAATCCTTCTTCCCTGGCAATATCTCCAAATCGCTTGTATACATCATCATGTTCCTCGTATTCGTTATGCTGCGCCATTCTAAGCAGTTCCGAAAGATCGGAGGACAGATCGACCGGGTAACCGCCGTCAATATGGATCGTCTCTCCCGACAGTTCTTTCAAATAACGATAGAATATCTCCGCATGCTCCTTTTCCTGTTCGGCTGTATATAAAAATACCTGTGCAATCGCCTGCTGCTTCTGCTTTCTGGCTTCTCCCGCAGCAAACGTGTACCTGTTCCTTGCCTGACTCTCTCCCGCAAAGGCTCTCATCAGATTATCTTTTGTCTCGCTGTTTCTAAAATCAATACTCATACAACATGCCTCCTGATTACTGTGAATAACCATAGTATGTGCTTCCAGCGAATATTCCATTCATCTCATTTTTCTTTGCGTCAACCGTCTTTTAATCCAATCTGACTTATCTCCTCTCCACATCCGATGCATCTGTCATAATCTTTACGGCCTGAGCGCTAACAGGCTGAATCCATCATAATACATTTTCAGGCCGTTGTCATTGGACGGATAGTCCAATCCCTTTTTCGACATTTTTCGACCATCACCCGCCAAATTTTGACAGGCTGAACTGTTACTTTGTTTTCCAAAAAAAATTATTTACCTATTGACAACACCTGCGTTATTTTTTATAATGGCACCAGAATATTTCAAATGCGATGACTGAAATAAGTAGGTTTTAGTGAAACAGACAGAGAGTTGCCGGCTGGTGAGAGGCGCGTGGGAAGCTATAACTGAATACCTTCACAAGCTGCGCACCGAACGATTTTCCAGTAGGCTGCGACGGAATGCAACCGTTATGATGCATGAGTATTGTTAGATACTTGGAGAGATGAGTTGTGTGAGCAACTGATAAATTAAGGTGGTACCGCGAGTATTCCTCGTCCTTATTCAGGGATGGGGATTTTTTTATGCACAAAAATATACTTCATGTACTTTTAGAACAAAGAAAGGGAAGAAAGAAAGGAGTCAAACTATGCAATTATATGACGAACTGGTAGCCCGCGGCCTGATTGCCCAGGTTACAGATGAAGAAGAAATTAAAGAACTGATCAACAATGGCAAGGCAACCTTCTATATCGGCTTTGACCCGACCGCCGACAGTCTCCATGTCGGCCATTTCATGGCATTATGCCTGATGAAACGTTTACAGATGGCCGGCAACCGCCCGATTGCCTTAATCGGCGGCGGTACAGCCATGATCGGTGATCCGTCCGGCAAATCCGATATGCGTCAGATGATGACCCGTGAAACAATTCAGCACAACTGCGACTGCTTTAAAAAGCAGATGGAACGTTTTATTGATTTTTCAGAGGGCAAAGCACTGATGGTCAACAATGCGGACTGGCTGATGGATTTAAATTATATTGATTTATTGCGTGAAGTTGGCCCGCATTTTTCAGTCAATCGTATGCTGACCGCAGAATGCTACAAACAGCGTATGGAACGGGGACTGAGCTTCCTGGAATTTAATTACATGATCATGCAGAGTTACGATTTCTACACCCTGTTCCAGAAATACGGCTGTAACATGCAGTTCGGCGG
>CAYURX010000021.1:0-14484 GCA_964447245.1 uncultured Coprococcus sp.
AAATTTACGGAAGGAAACTGTTACGGCATCATCGGTGCCAACGGAGCCGGTAAATCCACCTTTTTAAAGATTCTCTCCGGCGTCATTGAACCAACCAAGGGCAGTATATCAATCACGCCGGGACAGCGTCTGTCGGTACTTGAACAGGACCATTATAAATATGATGATTATCAGGTGCTTGACACTGTCATTTTAGGCAATCAGCGCCTCTATGAGATTATGAAAGAAAAAGAAGCCATCTACGCCAAAGAAGAATTTACAGACGAAGACGGCAGCAGGGCCAGCGAACTGGAAGCGGAATTTGCCAATATGAACGGCTGGGAAGCTGAAAGTGACGCGGCCACCCTTTTAAATGGTCTTGGCATCGAAACGGAGCTTCATTATGCCTATGTCCGCGAATTGGACGGTGGCCAGAAGGTGAAGGTCCTGCTGGCAAAGGCCCTGTTTGGCAATCCTGATATTCTGCTTCTCGACGAGCCGACCAACCATTTGGATCTGGATGCCATCGCATGGCTTGAAGAATTTCTGATCAATTTTAACAATACAGTCATCGTTGTTTCCCATGACCGCTATTTCCTGAATAAAGTCTGTACCCATACGGCCGATATTGACTATGCCAAAATTCAGCTTTATTCCGGCAACTATGATTTCTGGTACGAATCAAGCCAGTTAATGATCAAACAGATGAAGGAAGCCAACAAGAAAAAAGAAGAAAAGATCAAAGAATTGCAGGAGTTTATCCAGCGGTTCTCCGCCAATGCTTCCAAATCCAAACAGGCAACCTCCCGCAAGCGTGCCCTGGAAAAAATTGAACTGGATGAGATTCGCCCATCCAGCCGCAAATATCCGTATATCGACTTCAAACCGAACCGTGAGATCGGCAATGAAGTGCTTCAGGTAAAAGGGATTTCAAAGACCATCGACGGTGTAAAAATGCTCGATAATATTTCATTCACCCTCGGTCATGACGACAAAGTCGCCTTCGTCGGCCCGAATGTCAACGCCACCACGACTCTGTTCAAGATTCTTGCCGGTGAAATGGAACCGGATGAGGGCTCTTATAAATGGGGCATCACAACGAGTCAGGCTTATTTCCCAAAAGATAATTCGGCTGAATTTGCCAGCGAAGACAGCATTGTGGACTGGCTAATGCAGTATTCACCGAAAAAAGATGTGACCTATGTCCGCGGTTTCCTTGGCCGTATGCTGTTCTCCGGTGATGACGGCCTGAAAAAAGTCAATGTCCTTTCCGGCGGTGAGCGTGTCCGCTGCATCCTGTCCAAAATGATGATGTCTGGCGCCAACAGCCTGATCATGGACGAGCCGACCAACCATCTGGACATGGAATCCATCACCGCCCTCAACAACAGCCTGATCAAATATCCGGGTGTCATCCTGTTCACTTCTCAGGACCACCAGTTTGTTCAGACTGTAGCCAACCGGATCATGGAACTCACACCGGGCGGCCTGATCGACAAACAATGTACGTATGATGAATATCTGGAAAATGATGAAATGGCAAGAAAACGCCAGGTACTCAATATGGTCGCTGAAAACGACGATTAGACTGCGGTGGCAGTTCAGGCTCAACCTGTTTGATTCTGGAATTTTCTGCAGATCATCACGGAGTGAGAACGTTTTCACGGTGATGACTGTCAGAAAATTCCAGCCAACAAACAATCTACTAAACGGTGCCGCAGCCTTTTTAATCTGGAATATTGAATAGCGTCTGTTCAGGCTGTCGCCAATGGCGTAGCCCTCTGCTGCAGTAAATTTAAAATCGCGCCTATAACCTGTGCACATATACGCAATATGTAGGCACAGTCATTCTGAATTGAATTCACTGCATGAATATATTCCTCATGGCATTTTTTGATAAATGTACAGATTTCCTCCGCCGAACGCAGCGCAACCTCTTTGAAATGCACCTGCGCCGCCTTCATCTCATCCACAAAGGTCTTGAAATTATCCTTGAGTACTGCCTCATACTGAATATGTTCCGTCATGCTTCCCGGATATTCCAGGTTATGCGGAAATGTAAAATAATCGGCCAGATAATGGGTAATGATCCCCAGATCCTTCGTCAATCCGACGGTGAGCCCCTTGCGCCCGTCATAATCTTCGATGACCCTTGATATCTTCTTCTCCAGCTTTGGAAATGTTAAGTCTATTCTATGTTTTGTCGTAATAAATGACGGCACCAGGTCTGGTTCCAGACTTCCAAATCTGAAAACCATCGGATGCGTGATCATATCTGAATCCACCACATCCACAATATAGCCTGCCAGCGACAAATGAGATTTCTTTCTCAATACTGAACCCTCCATATGGTCTGTCCGCAACGACTTCTCCATTATTGTACACCCAACGTAAACAAGAATCAATATCATTTAATATTTTTTCTGCGGTAATATTTAACAAATTTTTCTTTTGATATCTTTCTTTTGTCGTATTTATTCTGCATTAACTGCGAAATCCTTGACATTCACTTCTGCTTCATATAAAATAAAATATTATAAATTTTATAAGGAGATGATTTTTTTTGGATTCCAGTGACGCGATGCAGTTTGTGGTACTGGTGATTTTACTCGCTTTATCAGCATTTTTTTCATCATCTGAAACTGCATTAACCTGTGTCAATAAGATTCGTATCCGCAGCCTTGCGGAGGAAGGCAACAAGCGGGCACAGACGGTACAGAAGCTGACCGATAACCCCTCGAGGATGCTAAGTGCGATTCTGATCGGCAATAATATCGTCAATCTGAGCGCTTCATCATTGTCGACAATGCTGGCCACGAAGCTGGCGACACAATTGGGGGCCGGTATGAATACAGCGACCATGGTTGGTATCGCTACCGGTTTATTGACGATTTTGATCCTGATCTTCGGCGAGATCACACCGAAATCAGCCGCCACTTTGAGTGCTGAAAAGATGTCGTTATCCATCGCCCCGATCATATTCTGGCTGACACGTATTCTGACGCCTGTTATTTATATCATCAACTGGCTTTCCCACGGTGTCATGCGTCTGCTTGGCATCAACCCGGACTCCCAGTCAAAAGTAATGACAGAAACAGAACTTTTAACGGTCATTGACGTCAGTCATGAAGATGGTGTCATCGAATCAGAAGAAAGAGAAATGATTACCAATGTGGTGGATTTTGGTGATTCTGTGGCCAGTGATGTCATGGTACCGCGTATTGACATCGAATTCATGGATATCAACAGCAGCTATGATGAAGTCATTGATGTCTTTCGTCATGAAAAATATTCACGTATTCCTGTTTTCGAGTCTGAAAAGGATCATGTGGTTGGCATTTTAAATCTCAAAGATGTTTTTTGCTATGACGGCCGGCCTGAAGATTTTTCCATCCCGACACTGTTGCGCAAGCCATATTTTACCTATGAATTTCAGAAGGTGTCCGATCTGATGGTGGAGATGCAGAAAAATTCCATCAATATGGCCATGGTACTTGACGAATACGGTGCCATCACAGGACTCATTACTCTTGAGGACCTGCTGGAAGAAATTGTCGGTGAGATCAGGGACGAGTATGATGAAGAAGAAACAGACGATATCATCAAACTGTCAGACAAAGAATATATTGTTGACGGCAATACTAAACTGGATGACATTAATGATCTGCTTGATCTTGATCTGGAATCGGAAGATTATGACTCCATTGCGGGCCATATGATCCATGAACTTGGTCATATTCCAACTGAAGGCGAATTTATTAATATTGACCAGATCCGTCTCACTGTCAGGGCCATGGACAAAAACCGTATAGAATCCATTCATATACAATTACCGGAAGCGGCCATCAATGACGATGATCTTGTATAATATCAATGCGGATGATCCCGGTCATTGATTGCTGTGAAATAGCTGATAGAACAGATAGCATCAATTGATATAAAATAATTAAAATAAATTTATTTTTACAAGAGGAGATTGAAGAAATGTTAAAAGAGTTCAAAGAATTCGCCCTGAAGGGCAACGTCATCGACATGGCTGTCGGTGTGATCATCGGCGGCGCCTTCAGCACAATTGTTTCATCACTGGTCAATGATATTTTCATGCCGGTACTTGGTCTGCTGACAGGTAAAATTAATTTTTCAGAATTGTATATCTCTTTGGACGGCGTCGATTATCCAACACTGGCAGATGCACAGGCTGTCAGCGCACCGGTGTTTGCTTACGGCAATTTTATCCAGAATATCATCCAGTTCGTTATTCTGGCCTTTGTCGTATTCCTTTTTGTCAAAGCCATCAATAAACTGAGAAAACCTGCACCGGCTGCAGCTCCGACAACAAAGATCTGTCCATACTGCAAATCTGAGATTCATATTGATGCTGTCAAATGTCCACATTGCGCATCTGACGTTCCTGAAAGTATTCCGGAAGAATAATCAAGTATGCATTAAAATTATACATATTCATTCATTGGACGGGGGGCTGTTTATTTTCCGGCAGCCCCCTGTCTTTTTCTCATTTATATTTATTCTTCATATGTTCTGAGCCTGAATCGTAATACTTCTTTTTCCGGAGAGTTTTCCTGCTCCTCCAACCAGTTTAATAATTTTCAATGCAATTCAGGCACGCTTCCAGATCATCAAAAGACCAGGCGGTCACCCCTTCATCTTTATACCTGTCATCCGGCCAATCTGTCACAACTGCCAGGAGATTTTCTCTGTTGCAGCTTATACGGTCTGAAATTCCCTGCCGGATCAATTCAATTTTTGGAAAAGAGCTGCCCTTCATGCCCTCGATCAGTATCACATCGGCCTCAGGGAACAGACGGACCAGTTCCATGACATCCGTGCCGTTCTGAACTTTATTGACCATATAGCGGACGGACGAGTAAACAGCCGTGCCATAAGCCCCGGCCCTGTGATGCCTGTAGGTGTCCGTTCCCGGCCTGTCCCCTTCAAAATCATGACCATCATGCTTGATGACCGCCACCTGCTTTCCTCTCGCTGTCAACGCTCTCACCAGACGCTCTATATAGGTCGTTTTGCCGGAATTTTTGATGCCGCAGACACATAAAATCCTTGTCTTTGTTTTTTCCCGGTGCCGCCATAAATCCTCCGGCGTATTGATATTTTCAAAGACACTGTCTGCGATCCCCGGTTCTTCGCCTGGCACGATCCGGCACCGGCTGCGGATCAGAAGATTGCTCAGGCGATAATCTTTCCTTTCAAGCATCTCCCGGATCACTGGCAGAATCCGCCGGTGATAATAACCGCAAAGCGGATGGATCCGCCCCTTTTGGTCCTGACAGATCACGCAATCGGCGCTCTCATCCAGATAAACCTTCAGCTTTTCAGGAACGTCAGAAGTCAGTCCCGGCATATCACAGGCTGTCACAAAGAGCCAGTCCGATTGTCCGGCCTGTGCCATTTCCGACAGTACGGCATACAGACCCGCAAGAGGTCCGGCGCCCATAAACAATACATTGTCTATAACTCCTGTAAAATCTGTATTTACCCCCGGCTGCCCGTTCAAAATAGCCGCTGCATCTTTTAGCTGATGCGCATTGGCCGCCGATAAATATAAATATTCAAAACCGGCAAGGGCCTCCATCAAAAGACAGAGACAGGGAATACCCTCCTTATTTTTCAATGCGTATTTTGCTGCTCTGTTCATTCTCCGTCCCTGGCCGCCCATTAAAATCGCTGCAGCCGCTGCTCTGTTCCTATGATTCATTCCGCATTCTCCTTTTGCCCTTTACTCATTGTTCTGATTTTGCCTATCTTTTTTCAATATCCATAGCGCATATCCGACAGGAATAACGCATAATATAGCAGCAGTGATGATTTGAAATAACTGTGACCCCTGAACTGAAAAAATGCTGAGTGAGTTTATAATGCCATGCGTAACGATACACGGCCAAAGGCTCTTTCCTTTGTAAAAAATAATTGTAAAAAGAAAACCGATTGCGATCGCATAACAAATTTGTAAAAGCGTAGAGAAAACATCTGCGCCATTCATCAAATTCACAATATGACCGATACCAAAAGTAATACTTGAAATCAGGATGGCCTGTTTCACATTGCTTTTGCAGATCGCCTTGAAAAGAAATCCACGGAAAATAACTTCTTCAATAAACCCTACACAAAGCATACTCAAAATATAGAGCACGGTTTCCCCAGCAGAAACATTCATCGTAACGCCGTTCCATAAATTCGTTGTCATCATCAAAAGAAGCGGCGTAAAGTATAAATAATTCTTCCAATTTCCCTGAAACGAACACAAACCGTATTTTTCTAACAGACTATGCTTTCTGATCCAGATAAAAAGAAACAATGCTAAAAGCAGGCCTGCCGGTGCAGTAACTATTTTTTCAAATCCCAAAGAATCCGAATAATTATCTGCCATGCTAAACAGGACAACATAGGCAATAATCCATACCAACGAAAAAGTCAATTCATTTTTCTCATATAATTTTTTCATGATCTTTTTCCTCCTGTAATGCTAATATTGCGCCGCGATAGACATGCGCCAAATGGATGGTCACAACACTTTCGTCGTATGCCAATGCGTTATTCGCGATGATGCTTGCGTACCCGTGAACAAACATGGCAAGTGTTATAAAAACTTCTTTTGTCTGCTTCATATCAAGTCCCATTGCTTCCTGCATTGCCAAAATAACAGGCTTCAACTCCCCGGAATCTACCATTTCGAGCAGACTGTTTTGGGCGGCAAATCCTGACTGGAACAGAAAACGGAATAAGTTTGGTTCCTTCACCGCAAAACGGATATAATTCAGCCCGATCCCGAGCAGCATATCTTCCTGCGGATCAACATTCAAAAGATATTCTGTGTGAAACCACCCTGTTTTTTCATAGACTGCTTTCTTCATATCCTCGATTTTTGCGAAATGGTACATCACCGGCTGTGTCGAGCAGTCAAGCTTTTTTGAAACTGTCCGTGCGTTGACCTTTTCTGCGCCTTCAGTTCTTGTGACCTCAAAGGCTGCGTCTATGACCATTTCCCTTGTAATTTTCGCCCTCGGCGGCATGGTTGCTCCTCCTTATAATAATTTTCGTTATATAACATTAATTATATTTAAGTTGTTTCGTTCTGTCAAGCCACAACGTCAAAAAGCCCCGGAATCAGCAGCAAACACTAAATTCCGGGGCATGCTTTACCCGATTTCTTTTTTATTTATCTAAAATAAGCCACACCTGATTCAAAAATCATCTGATCCGGATTGCCGTAAATATTCTTGGCAACAGCCTCACCGATACGTTCGGAATGGCCCATCTTACCAAAGATACGTCCATCCGGGCTTGTGATACCTTCAATAGCTTCATAGGATGCATTTGGATTAAAGTCCTCATCCATGGTCGGATGACCGTCAATGTCCACATACTGAGTGGCTACGCAGCCTTCCGCAAATAATTTTCGGATCCATGCGTCACTGGCAACGAAACGTCCTTCGCCATGGGAGATCGGAATGGCGTAAACATCACCCACCGTTGCCTTTGCAAGCCACGGGGACTTGTTGGAAACAACCTTTGTATAGGCCACCTTTGAAATATGACGGCCGATATTGTTGGTTGTTAATGTCGGTGAATCCGGCTGCTGCGGCGTAATTTCACCATATGGCACCAGACCAAGCTTGATGAGTGCCTGGAAACCGTTGCAGATACCAAGCGCCAGACCGTCACGCTCATTTAACAGCTTCATAACGGCTTCTCTGATCTTCTCATTTCTGAAAGCAGTAGCAATAAATTTGCCGGAACCATCCGGTTCATCACCGGCAGAGAAACCACCCGGGAACATAAGGATCTGCGCATCGCTGATCCCTTTTACAAATGCGTCGACGGATTCTCTGATATCGGAAGCGCTGAGATTTCTAAATACCTGTGTCTGTATCTTCGCACCGGCCTTCTCAAAGGCTTTTAATGAATCGTATTCGCAGTTTGTGCCTGGGAATACAGGAATAAATACTTTCGGCCGGGCAATCTTATGATTGCAGATGGCAATGCTGCCGCCCTTATAAAGCGGTGTGTCGATCTTCTTCTGCTCGACACCTGAACGGGTTGGGAAGACCTTTTCCAGTTTGCCTGTCCACGCAGTCAGCGCTTCATCCATCGTAATCACAGCAGAACCACAGACAAAAGCGGCTTCCGCTGTCACATCACCGATCACCGTGTAAGCTGTCCGGATCTTTGCCAGATCCTCTGCGGCCACCTCTGCAATGATACTGCCGTACTCAGCCGGTCGGAACAAATCAGCGGCCGGAATACCCGCATCAATTTTCACGCCCAGCTTATTACCAAAGGCCATCTTGGATACGGCTGCAGCCACACCGCCAAAACCAAGAGTATAGGCGGATACGATGACTTTATCCTGAATAAGCTGATGAATCGCTGTGTACAATGCCTTCACCTGCTCATAATCCGGCATATCATAAGCATCTCTTGCAATATCAAATTTCACCAGTTTGTGGCCTGCGGCCTTCAATTCCGGTGTGATAATATCCTGATGTTTTGCCACATCAACGGCAAATGATACAAGCGTTGCAGGAACATGGATCTCGTTGAAGGAACCGGACATGGAATCCTTGCCGCCGATGGATGGCAGGCCAAGGCCGATCTGAGCCGTATAAGCGCCCAGCAAAGCGCTCATCGGTTCGCCCCATCCTTTTGCATCCTCTGTCATCCGTTTAAAGTATTCCTGGAAGGTAAAACGGATCTTCTGGTATTCACCGCCTGCAGCCACTATTTTTGCAACAGACTCGATCACCGCCCAGGCTGCGCCATGAAATGGGCTCCAACTAGAGAGATACGGGTTAAAACCATAACTCATCATCGTTACTGTATCGGTTTTGCCCTTTAATACAGGTAATTTTGCCACCATGGACTGGGTCGGTGTCAACTGGTAACGGCCGCCGTACGGCATATAAACACTGCCTGCACCAATGGAGGCATCAAACATTTCAACAAGACCTTTCTGCGAGCAGACATTCAGATCGGCCAGATTATCAAGCCAGGCCGCCTTCACATCGGTCACATCCACAGTCTTTTCAAAATAACTGTCTTTCTTTTCAGGAATGGTGACAATGACATCGGTTTCCTGATGGGCGCCGTTTGTATCCAGAAAAGCCCTGGAAATATTCACGATTTCTTTTCCCCGCCAGTACATGACCAGACGCGGCGCCTCAGTCACTTCAGCCACACAGGTCGCCTCAAGATTTTCCTCATGGGCATAGGCCATGAATGTCTCCACGTCCTTCGGGTCGATGACGACCGCCATACGCTCCTGGGATTCGGAAATTGCCAGTTCCGTTCCATCCAGACCGGCATATTTTTTCGGTACTTTATCTAACTGGATCTGAAGACCGGCTGCCAGTTCACCAATGGCAACGGATACGCCGCCGGCGCCAAAGTCATTACATTTCCTGATCAGGCCGGAAACCTCCGGACGTCTGAACAGGCGCTGCAGCTTTCGCTCTGTCGGCGCATTACCCTTTTGCACCTCGGCGCCGCATGTGTCGATGGACTGGGCGTTATGGGCCTTTGATGAGCCTGTGGCGCCGCCGCAGCCGTCACGGCCTGTACGTCCGCCAAGCAGAATGATCCTGTCGCCCGGATCGGAAGTCTCTCTGATTACGTTCTTTCTCGGCGCAGCCGCCATAACGGCGCCGATCTCCATACGTTTTGCCACATAATCCGGATGATAAATTTCATTGACAAGACCTGTTGCAAGGCCGATCTGATTGCCATAGGAACTGTAACCGCTGGCCGCTCCGGTCACAAGCTTTCTCTGAGGCAGCTTGCCGACAAGGGTATCTTCCATCGGCCTGGTCGGATCAGCGGCACCGGTCACACGCATGGCCTGGTACACATAGGTACGTCCTGACAGCGGGTCTCTGATGGCGCCGCCAAGACAGGTCGCCGCGCCGCCGAACGGCTCGATTTCCGTCGGATGGTTGTGGGTCTCATTCTTGAAATTAATGAGCCATTCTTCGGTCTCTCCGTCAATTTCCACAGGTACAATAATACTGCAGGCATTGATCTCGTCCGTTTCCTCCTGATCCGCCAGAAGGCCGTCCTTCTTTAATTTGCGCATGGCCATCAGGGCAATATCCATGAGCGACACATATTTATCCCTACGGCCCGCAAAAATTTCCGCACGATGGGCCTCGTACATGTCATAAGCCGCTTTTATCGGCGCTTGATAGTCGCCGTCCTCAAATGTCACATGCTTCAGTTCTGTCTGAAATGTTGTATGACGGCAATGATCCGACCAGTAAGTATCCAGCACACGGATCTCTGTCATTGTCGGATTACGTTTTTCCTCATCATTGAAATAAACCTGAATGAACTGAAAATCCCTGAATGTCATGGCCAGATTCAAAGAATCATACAAAGCTTTCAGTTCAGCCTCCGGCATGGTCATAAAACCTTCAAAAATCTTTACATCCGCCGGTTCTTCAAACCCCGTCACCAATGTCTCCGGCTTCTTGGCGTTATTTTCTCTTGAATCCACCGGATTGATGCAGAAGGATTTGATACGTGCCAGTTCTTCTTCCGTACAGTCGCCCTCAATGAGATAAGTGGTGGCCGAACGGATCACCGGCTCCTCCTCTTCATTTAACAGCTTCACACACTGTTCAGCCGAATCGGCCCTCTGGTCAAACTGTCCCGGCAGCGCTTCCACCGAAAAAATCCTCACAGAAGCCGTATCCACCGGCAATTCTTCTTCATATAAAACATCGACAGGCGGCTCGGAGAAAATTGTGATCTTTGCCTCCTCATAGGTTTGATCAGAAATATTTTCAATATCATAACGAATCAATACACGAACACCCGTAACCGTATGAATGCCAAGATAATCCCTGATATTCTCAAATAAGTCCTTGGCAGCGACCGCATACGCCGGTTTCTTTTCCACATAAATTCTTCTAACGTTGCCCATAATGACCTCCCTTAGATCTACGGAATCTACATCATAACATAATAACTATACCACAAATATTTTTATTAATAAAATTAATATAAATAAACTCATTTATGAATAATGCTTATAAAACATGTTCATTTTCCTGAACGCCATGAAACATCCTCCGTATAAATTTATATAGGCTACATACACTATCACCAGCAGCCTTTCGACATCTTTCATGCAAAAAAGGAGCCACAATATGAAAAAACATTCAATTACAAAGGAAAACGAAAGAAATGACCATATGGATTATTTGAAATCCGCCGCTTCAGAGACGGACTGTACGGGCGTTGTTTATACCGGTATGCTCACCGATGAGGAACTGGATAACCTCAATGACATCTATCCGTTTGAACCAGAACCGGCAGATGTTCCTCACAAGCCCCGCAGAGTCTGACATACTCGTAATTTCTTTATGATTTCCGCCGGTATGACGGTGAAACACTGTTAAAATCTTCGTTCACCGTCATGCCTGCCAAAATCATGTCCATCAACTGCTATTTATGCAGCTTTTTGATTACTTTGAACACAACCGTATTTTCCAGCGCCAGCGGTTCATTATGGGCAAAGAAAACAATCCCGTCCGTCGGCGCTACGATCTGCATGGTGACATAACCTTCATAGGGGTCAATAATTTCCGCCATCACTTCGCCCATGCAAATCGGATCGTTTGGCTGCTTCAGCCGCCTGAAAATTCCCGCCGCATTGGTGCGAATAGACAGCAAAGCGTCTTCTTCAAGGACACTGGCGATATAACCGCTGTGCCCGAAATATTTGATGATCCCCATTCTCGTCAGAAAGCGCATCACCGATGCTACCGCCTGATCCGCAGAAGCCACATCGATCCTGTCTGTCGCATTTGTATAGACAGAAAACGCATTGGTCTCCCATATCTGCCAGTTGTAATTTAACGTTGTTGTATCATAAGGCCTCGGCTTGCGGATCACCACATAGGGCAGGCCAAAGAGATTGGCCAGACTTGGATTTTGATAACCCGTATCCATCATACGCACATGGGGAATAAAATCTCCCTGCATATAAAAGCTGGCAAACTGGATGCCATAGCTGTAATCTTTGATATGTTCAAAGACGCCCGCGGCAATTCTCTGGGTCGTCTCCCCCTCATTATATCCTGGAAACATGCGGTTAATATCCGTATTATCGGACGGCCAGAAGCGTTTGCCCATATTCATGGAAAAATGATTCACACTCGGTATGACCAGAATTTCCCTTCCGGCGCTGATACAGCCCCGCCGCTCCAGCCCCTGCAGCGTATGAATGATCTGTGAACATATATATAACTGCTGTACTTCATTTCCCCGCAGGGCACCGACGATACAGGCGGATTTCTCCCCCTTGCCGAAACGGTAGCCGTGAATTCTCAGTTCATCCCTGTAAGGTGCCTGCAATCTGAACAGAATTTCTTTTGTCATCGTGTGATACCTCCCAAAATCCGCGCGATCAATGAGCCCTCATAAACGACCGGATATTCACGCAGCGTAAATACCTCTCCGTCTATCGGCGAATCCATATGGTGCAGAATCGTTCCTGAAAGCGGATCCACAATATCTCCAATTGGCTCGCCCTTTTTTACATCCTTCCAGTGTCCCACCGTCGGAATAAAAATGCCGGAAGCTTCCGCATTGATAAAGCTCACTTCGCCATCCGTGGAAATCACCGGCTGTCTCGGTTCAGTGGCAAAACCGTCCCAGACACCCATCTCCTTCATCAGCGCAAAAATCCCCTCCACCAATTGTTCGCAATAATGGCGGGTAATACGCATACCAACGCCCATCTCCACCACCAGCGTCGGCACGCCGCGCATATTCATCGTATGGGCCAGGGTCGACTCAAGCACCGTTGCCGCCGAATGTACCCAAATAAAATCCACATTCAAAAATTTCGCCATCGGAACCAGTTTTTCCGCCGTCATTTCGCTGATGCGCACCTGCGGGATCTCTTTTAGGAAAATATTGCTGGAATGAATATCGATACACAAATCGGCGCCCTCGATGTCCCTCACCACCTCAGACGCAATGTATTCAGCCATACTGCCTTCTTTATTACCCGGGAAAATGCGGTTCATATCCAGATCAAATTTCGGAATGCCCCTCGTGATCGAATCAACACCCAGAGGATTTAAGGCCGGATAAATATCCACGATACCTTTCAGATCTTCGATACCTTCCTGTATCCGTCGGTTCACCTCATAGCAAACATACTGTCCTTCCAGTTCATCGCCATGGGTGCCGGTCACAATGCACACCCTTTTTTCTTTCCCGGTCAAATGTTTTGGTTCGATCCGCATCTTCCTGATGGTCAGCAATTCGTCCACCGGAAGCGCAGAAGATACCACTGTTTCTATCATTGCTATTCCTCCTCATTTCCCCTGTTCTATTTCTTCCACTGTGACTGTTACCGCCTGGCTCTGCCTGACCGCGCCGTAAAAAGAACCTCTGATAACCGCACAGTCCTGATAATCTCTGCCATGGGATAATTTAATATAAGTTTCATCCACCATCAGATTGTTGGTCGGATCCAGACCATACCAATGTCCCGCGCACATGATTTCCACCCATGCGTGGGTCGCGCCCTCACCCTTCATGAAACCGGCCGCATACCGCGCGCCGATGCCATCCAGATGACAGAGGGCCGGTGCGCCTGGTAATAATCCCACAGAGCAGCCGCAGGACTGGTGCAGGATGACGGATATTTATAGCATGGATGCCAGCCGATCCGCTGTTTGCTGTGATCGACCTGTACAATACCCGATACTTCAAAACCAAATTCCCTGTGGGGATAAAGAATGGACCCTTTCTGAACAAAATTGTCAAAATTATCCTTCGTTGTCACGATACCGGCCTGAGGCCATATCCTGTAATTTAATGCCATTGTTTTCTGCCTGGCTTCCTCCCTCGGAAGACAGCGCAGCGTAAAATAATGTGTCGCAATATCATTGGAGAATGTCTGGCTTGTGCGGTAAACAAACCGTAACTTCTTCATTAAAACAGATCTGCCAGCAAATGATTGATACAGCCAATGGCCTCAAATCTGGCAATTTTCTCCTCGCTGTCCTGATGAATGATCTCCCGAAGTCTTTCCATGGAACTTTCCTGATATTGCAGATGGCTCTTATGCAGACGATTCTCCAGTTTTGAATATTCTTTTAACTTTTTCTCATATGGCATTGAAAATCTAAAATGGCAGGTACGTCGGCGCGTTTTTCAGAATCGGTTCCTCACCAAGATAATACCGGATCATTTTCGGCACAAAATAATAAATTCCCTTGTCATCGGCCACACCGTTGCCCGGCGCGTTAATAAGGGCCACATTGCCCTTTTTGTAAGCGTCAAATACATTCAGCACACCAATCAGTGAATCCGGATTAAAGGCCATCGGGTCCAGATATTCATCGGAAAGCCTGCGGTAAATGGCGCCGACTTTGGTCGGATGGCCGGAATAATCTCTGTAATACACAATATCATCTTCCACATACAAATCTTCCGGCATAGCCAGAACGGATT
>CAYURX010000021.1:14494-25456 GCA_964447245.1 uncultured Coprococcus sp.
ATTTCGTTCTCTCGGCAAGATAGGAATGTTCAAAGAATGCGGCGTTATACCGGCCCGGCGTCAAAATCACATTGATGCCGCCGCAATTGCAGTTGTCCATCGTTGCTTTCAGCAGTACGGCGTAATCCCTGTTTTCCGCCACATGATTTTCCACAAAAGTCTGCGGACTGACCCGTCGGCAGATCTCCCTGGCAATGAGCGGGTAGGAAGCGCCTGACGGAATCCGCAGATTGTCCTCCAGTATGTACCATTCACCATCCTTGCCTTCCACCAGGTCGATCCCGCTGATATGGGAATAGATACCTTTCACCGGACGAACGCCTTCACAGACCGGCAGATAACCGCTGGAACTGAACACAAATTCCTCTCATTCTAACCTGCCTGAAAACATTTGACCTAAAAGGAAAAAGGCGCCTGAAAAAATCAGGCGCCTTTACCATTGATGTCTTTATGATATACCTCTTATCCGTTCTTATCAATTCGTAACAGTTCTGTTCTGCAATTTACTATTTTACATTTCAAACAATTTGTGCTATGATGTTAAGAGTAACTAATAAATGAAATTAGCTTTATTAATATAAGTGATACCGGAGGCTTTATGGATATTAACTATGAACTATACAAAGTCTTTTATTATGTTGCCAAAACATTGAGTTTTTCAGATGCGTCCAGGCAGCTCTTTATCTCCCAGTCCGCGGTCAGCCAGTCCATCAAGGCTCTTGAGAAGAAGCTGAACCAGCATCTGTTCATCCGCAGCACCAAACGGGTCAAGCTTACCCCCGAGGGCGAAGTTCTCTTTAAACATATCGAACCGGCCATCAATCTGATCATGCGCGGTGAGAACCAGATTCTTGATGCCAACGCCCTCAACGGCGGTCAATTGCGCATCGGGGCCAGCGACACCATCTGCCGCTATTATCTGGTACCATATCTGAAAGCCTTCCATGAACATTTTCCGAATGTACATATCAAAGTCACCAACGGTACGTCCAGCCGGTGTGTGGATTTTCTTGAAAACGGACAGGTTGACCTCATTGTCACCAACTATCCGAATCCAAGAATCAACACTGTTGGCAATATCCGTAAGGTCAAAGATTTCAAGGATATTTTTATTGCCAACAGCAATTTCAGCCATCTGAAAAACCATCCGCTGAGTTTTAATGAACTGCTGCAATATCCGATCCTGATGCTCGACAAGAACAGTATGACCAGCGAATTTCTGCACAGCCTGTGCCAGCAGCGCCAGCTCGACCTTGTACCGGAAGTGGAACTGAGCAGCAATGACCTGCTCATTGACCTGGCCCGCATCGGCCTTGGCATCGCCTTTATTCCTGATTTCTGTCTGCCGGAAAATGACCCGACTCTGTTTAGACTGACCACATCGGAAGTTTTCCCGACACGCCAGCTTGTGGTTGGCTACAACGACAAACTGCCCGTATCCGAGGCCGCCAAATATTTCATTGAAAGCCTGAATGAAGAAAAGCATCTCTGATGCCAACTGATAATCTTGATAAATGAATGGAGCCGCTATCCGGCCAATGACCGGATAGCGGCTCCATTCATTTATCAGTTATTAAATAATTCGTCAAATTCTTCTTCGTCAAGCATCTCATCAAAATAATCAGATACCAGTTCAAATTCCTCGTCATCTTCAATATTCTCGATCTCGATTTCCTCGTTCTCCAGTTCCTGGAA
This sequence comes from uncultured Coprococcus sp., assembly GCA_964447245.1. Lineage (GTDB taxonomy): Bacteria > Bacillota > Clostridia > Lachnospirales > Lachnospiraceae > Coprococcus_A. The sequence continues at coordinate 16,190 of CAYURX010000021.1, forward strand.
ACGGTACAGATACACCTGCGCATCCTCATCAACACCGCCGTTCTCATTCATCGGCAAAAGCGCAATATACTGTCTGTTGTTCACAGGAAAAACAGATAATACGATACATTCCAGTTCACTGCCGTCTTCAAGGCTCAACGTCATCGTATCCCTGTCCCTGAATTCCGAATCACTTGGTTGTCCCATTCGTTTACCTCGCTTCATTATAAAAAATAATAGTTTTGTGCACTTCATATATATCACATTTCCATCGTTTTGTAAACCCCGTACATAACGTTTCATCAATGTTATCCACGTTCTAAGACGTTGCCTGAGGCTCCGGCAGGATCTGAATCATCTGATTCGACAGGCAGAACTGAATATCCAGCTTCTTGATCATTTTTCCTTTTTCAAATTGTATCACGATCGCTTTTTCGGTCACTTCTTTAATGACACCTCTGCCCCAGGTTTTATGCTGTACCAGTGTTCCCGGCCGGATGGCCTCTCTGTCAACCAGTATTTCCCCCACAAATCTTGACATGGCCAGAGGTTTCCCATATCGTTCTTTGACAAAATAAATATGCAGCTCTGATTTTGCCCTTGTCATAGCCACATAAAACATCCGCCGTTCTTCTTCAATATCCGTTTCCAACAGCGCTTTCTGGTGGGGGATCACCGTCTCATTGGCGTCAACAATAAATACGATCCTGTATTCCAGCCCTTTGGAGTGATGCATGGTTGCCAGCGACACACCATCCACCTGATCATCCCGCTGTTTTTTTGTCTGCTTTCTGAGCTGCTCTGTATATTCTTCAATATGTAAAAACCAGGCTTCAAAGGTCGTATAATTTTTGGCACTTTCCTGCAATTCATTGAGCACTTCCAGCAGTTCATCCCTGTCCAAATGCCGCTCACCGGCATATTTGTCCAGAAATTCCTCATAGCCGATGCCATGGCGGATATAATTGATGGCCGCAAAAGGCTGCATACGGCCCAGCATATGCATATCATACGAAAATTTTGATAATCTCTCCTGCATCCACGGCTTCTCTTTATAGTTTTCCATCAGCACATCCATGGCCACCTGACGCTCAGGGAACATCTGACGGCTCACATAACGGTTCGGACGATTGATGATCCTCAAAAAATCTCCACGCGCCGTGCTGCCCCGGGCAATACGGATATAGGCCAGCACATCCTGGGATATCCAGTGCTGATAAATATTGGGCATGGCATCCTGCATCTTAAATGGCAGATTGTATTCCATCATTTTCTCCAGCAGCATTCTGGCCTGAGTGTTGGTACGGAACAAAACCGCCATCTCCCTGTAAGGCACCTGCTGCCGGTGATACTGCATGATTTCCCTGATCACCGCCGCATTTTCATCCGCCGGCCCCTGAAAAATCCGGATATCAATGGGCTTTTCCTCCGGCCGGGCCGCCTGAATTTCCTTGGCAAAACGCTTTTTATTATTCTTGATCACACATCCGGCTCCCTGCACAATGGCTGCCTGACTCCTGTAATTCACCGACAGATAAACCTTTTTGACATCAGGAAAATCCTTCTCAAAATTCAGCATGATCTCCGGCCGGGCGCCTCTGAAACCATAGATGGACTGATCATCATCCCCCACAATAAAAATATTGTTCTGTGGCAGCGCCAGCATACGGATCAATTGATATTGCAGCACATTGATATCCTGAAACTCGTCGATCAGTATATACTGAAATTTCTGCTGCCAGGCGGCCAGTATATCCCGCCGTTGGGTAAATAACTCATACGTATAGACGAGCATATCCTCAAAATCGATCAGACGGCTGTTTTCCATCCGTCTTGTATACTTCCGGTAAATATCCTGAAACACAGACGTTGCACAGCTTGTGGCATAGTAATGATCAATATCCAGCATATTCCCTTTGACGAGCCCGATTTCACCGAGAACATCACTGATCAATTCATTCATATTATCCGGTTCCACCGGCAGATCTTCTATGATCTCCCGCATTAACTGCTGTTTCTGCTCGTCCCGGATAATATTGGCGGCCGTATAATGATAAGCATGCTTAAGTACTGAAAAAAAGACCGCATGAAATGTCCCGAAGCTTACCGGCAGCACCCTCCCTTCCATCAGAGAAACAAAACGCTGCCGCATTTCATCTGCGGCAGCCTTTGTAAAGGTTACAACCAGTATGCCCGCCGGATGGACACCGGCCTGGCAGATGAGCCACTGCACACGATGGGTGATCACCATCGTCTTCCCGGAACCCGGCCCGGCCAGTACCATCATCGGCCCGCGGTCATGACAAACCGCCTGCATCTGCGACTGGTTTAACTTCATAAAAATATCCTTCCGTTAACTGGCAGACATTCATCTTCCTTAACATCCGCCAATATTCATAAACACAGACTATACCTGTCCGTTCAATCTGTCAATGGCTGCCTGGATCCTGTTCAGAGATTCTTCCTTGCCAAGGACCTCCATCAGTTCCGTTGCACCGCCCGGTGTCATCTGTTTGCCGGACAAAGCCACACGCACCGGCCACATCACATGACCGATCTTGCAGCCTTTTTCAGCCACATACTGACTCAAAACACCATAGAGGGCATCATTACTGTAATCCTCCTGCTGCTGTAAAATCGGCCAAACATCATTTAAAATCTCAAGTGAATTCTCAAGATTCGTTTTATTCTTCTTATGGACATACATATTGATATCGTAATCCGGCACAGCTTCCACAAAATCGATCTGATCCTTCACATCCGGCCATATTTCAATACGTGTCTTAATCATGGCCGCCAGTTTTTCAAAATTTACGTCACGGCTCACGACTTCTTTCATATACGGCAGCGCCATCTCATAGAAACGGTCAAAATCCATCTTCTTCATATATTCACCGTTCATCCAGCGCAGTTTCACCATATCAAAAACAGCCGGTGTTTTACTCATATGATGGTAATCAAAAGCTTTCACCAGTTCTTCCAGCGTGAAAAATTCATTATTATCCTCAGGGCTCCATCCAAGCAGCGCCACAAAATTGATCACGGCCTCTGTCAGATATCCCTGTTCGATCAGATCCTCAAAAGATGAGTGACCGCTGCGCTTGCTCAGCTTCTTGTGTTCTTCATTGGTAATCAGCGGGCAGTGCACATATACCGGCACTTCCCATCCAAAAGCATCATAGAGACGATTATATTTCGGTGAAGAGGACAGATATTCATTGCCCCTGACCACATGGGTGATTCCCATCAGATGATCGTCCACCACATTGGCAAAATTGTAAGTTGGAAAACCGTCGGACTTGATCAGCACCATATCATCCAGTTCTTCATTCGGAACTGTAATGTCACCATAAATATCATCGCTGAAGGTCGTTGTTCCTTCCAGCGGATTATTCTGCCTGATCACATACGGCACACCTGCGGCCAGCTTCGCTTCAATTTCTTCCTTGCTCAGATGCAGGCAATGCTTGTCATATCTGAAAATCTCCTTGCCATTGACAATTGTATGCAGACCTGCCAGACGTTCTTCATCACAGAAACAATAATAAGCTTCGCCCTTCTCAATCAACTGCTTCGCGTACTCAAGGTAGATGCCCTTTGCCTGACGCTCACTCTGTACATATGGGCCAACGCCGCCGTCCTTGTCCGGCCCCTCATCATGAATCAGCCCTGTTTTCTCAAGGGTACGGTAAATAATATCAACGGCCCCTTCCATCTCTCGCTCCTGGTCTGTATCTTCTATTCTTAAAATGAACTGTCCACCCGCATGCTTTGCAATCAGATAAGCGTACAAAGCTGTCCTTAAATTCCCCACATGCATTCGGCCTGTCGGGCTTGGAGCAAATCTTGTTCTAACTGTCTTATTCATCACATAAATCTCCTCTTTAAATACAAATTTCCCATTTATTTTACCCTATTCCGGTCATACAATCAAGGCAAACTTACGGAATTATCGAAAGGCTTTTCTGACCGCAGGCAAAACCATCCCTGCCACAAGACCGATCAAAAGTCCTGTAATGATACCCGCGATCATCAGAACCGGTACATAAAACAGCAGGTTCATATTTTCAACGACAAGCACCGCCACAATGAGCTGCCCGATATTATGGCTCACACCGCCGGCCACACTGACTCCCATCACAGACAGACCTTTGATCCGCCGGCCTGACGCCATTACCACGAAACTCAGCACTCCCCCTGCCACACTGTACAGAAGCGCCGCCAGGCTGCCAAAAGTAAAAGCCACCAGAATGATCCGCACCATGGAAATCATGAATGCCTGCTTCGTGCCAAGCAGATACAGGGCCACGACCACAACAAGGTTCGCAAGCCCCAGCTTAATCCCCGGTATGCCAAAGTTAAACGGAATCAAAACTTCTATATAACTGAATATCATGGCCAGCGCCACCAAAAGGGCTGAAATTGTTAATTTCTTCGTCATTTTCTATCTTCCTCTCACCAACTGTTACTGCTGTCCCTTCGCTGCTGTGTCACCACATCTACTACTGTGTCACCACATCTACATCTGTCTCCTTACCACCGCTGATTTCAACGACCAGTTCATGAGGCAGACAGACAATGGTCTCATGATTATACTGAATCTTCGCATGTTTCACACAATATTGATCCGGGCAATCCGCCTCCGCCATCCAGACAACACCGTCCGCAATAACAATTCGATTGTAGCCATCTTCATCTTTTACGACAATCGTCTGAGGATCATTCAACCCATAAGTACCGTAAATCTCTCCACCAACGGTCACCGTAACCACAGCCCCGACACCTGAATTCCGCTGCATCACCTGAACGATCAACAATCCCACAATAGCCGCACACAACAGCGCACCGATTAAAATCAAATCTTTCTTTTTTAACATCGTTTTCTCCCGATTTTTACTCAATTATCATTATAGGCCATCCTGCGGTTTCTGTCAAAGAGAAGCATCACCGCTAAATGAATAAGAATCTCATTATTGAATGGGGAGAATGAAACAAAAACAGAAATTGGCCTCAATTTGAGGCCAATTTCAACTATTAATGGATACAAACAGAAACTAATCAATCATCTCTGCCGCCAAACAAACGCGCATATATACCTGTATCATCTTCCTCCGGATGCATGCTGATACAGTCAACAATATCCGTCACTGTTTCCACATCCTGCTCCAGCATATCCGCAATATCTTCCTTAGAAAAACGCTTGCCTATTTTTTTCCTGATCAATGCAATAATAACCAGCAACTCACCTTCCGTACGGCCTCGTTCGAGCCCCTGTTCGAGTCCCTGTTCAAGGCCCTGTTCGAGTCCCCGTTCAAGACCCCGTTTTGTTGCCTCCCGCTCAATATCCTGCTGCCACAAATTCATCACCATATATTCACGCCTCCATTCTCTGTTTTCGCGTGCTTTGATAACAGCTTCATCCAAAGCTCTGACAAAATCATCATCTGACACTTCGCCACTTCCAACATATTGAAGAAATGCTTTCAATTCAGGCGTAATATCATCGCCCGTCCCTTCTGCATTAAGGAAAATTTTTGTTGTACCATCCTCAAGTCGGATTCGATTGTCCTGCTCACACCTGTTTGTAAATGTGTAAATCGACCGCCCGCATTGGAAAAGATCAAAATCACATATAAAGATAACATAACTATTGTTAAGTTCTGAATAGTGAACACCTTTTTCAAGCAGATTCAGATCAATCATCCCCTGATAATAACGGCTTCGCTTCGTGGTAATCTGGATATCTTATGTATATTTACATTATACAGAAAAATCCCAGGGAAGTAAATATCAATCATATGATCCATCCAAATTGTTTTATTAATAGCATATGCAATTCAAAAAATTTGAGAAATTTTAAAATTCAGTGTTGACAGAAACCGCAAGGGGTGCTATTATATAACTCGTGAGATAAATCACATGAATAAAAAACGCAGTTGTGGCGGAATTGGCATACGCGCTAGACTAAGGATCTAGTCTGGGTTAACTGGGTACGGGTTCAAGTCCCGTCAACTGCATGGTCGAGGCCCTTGATTTTTCAAGGGTCTTTGATTTTTATGACACAACCTCACCAACAATGCTATATGTCTGCTTCTTCTCACGAATTATTTTCTCGAATGGTTCTTCCTCCGATAAAGCCATCAGAATATCATCGATCAGCATATCCCCGTCTTCGTCCACATCAAAAGGGATATCCAATTCATATAAATAATCCGATATGGCATTCATTTGATCGTGATAGGCCGCTGAATCAATATCCCCTACTTCAAAAATCTGACACTGTTCATCCTTCTTTTTTCCATTTGACTGTACCTTAATACTGACTTTATACATCTTTATCCTCCATCTGTCATTGACAAATCCTGTTTTTCCCCAGTATACCTTATTTTTACTTATCTTACAACCTTAACCCTCGTGCAAATTACTGAAATAAGACTGTTTTTTATGATTTTCATTACCAATATTCATGCAGTCATAACGAATCAGTATTTGACATTTTTGTCAATTATGACTATAATAAAAATGAAGTACATATTGATTTATGAAGGGAGTATTATCATGACAGTTGAAGACATTAAAAAAGTTGTAATTGCCGGTGCCGGTACAATGGGTGCTTCCATGGCTCAGATTTTTGCTGAAAAAGGTTATACCGTCGTTATCTACGATGCTTTTGAAGCAGGTATCGAAAGAGGTAAACATCTTGTAGAGATCAACCAGGCCAGCTTAGTAGAAGCAGGTGACATTACTGCTGAAGAATCTGAAGCAATCAAGGCAAGACTGAGCTTCACACTTGGCACAGAGGATTTCAAGGATTGCGACATCGTTATCGAATCCGTTCTTGAAAGACTCGATGTTAAACAGGATTTCTGGCATATGGTTGGCGAGATTGCCAAGCCTGATTGTATCCTTGCTACCAATACATCCGGTCTTTCCATTAATAAGATTTTCGCTACAACCAAAGACAAGAGCAGATGCTGCGGTATGCATTGGTTCAACCCGCCTCACATCATTCCTCTGATCGAGGTTATTAACAATGATGAGACCAAACAGGAAGTTGCTGACACAGTCTACCAGCTTTCATTAAAGATCGGCAAAAAGCCTATCTATGTTAAGAAGGATGCTCTTGGCTTCATCGGTAACCGTCTTCAGGCTGCTATCCTTCGTGAAGCTGTTTACATTGTTGAACAGGGTATCGGTGACTACGCAGACGTTGACGGCGCTATGAAATATGGTCTTGGTTTCCGTTATGCCTGCCTTGGACCATGCGAAGTTGTTGACCAGGGTGGTCTTGATGTTCATCATCATATCGCTACATACCTCTGGGAAGATCTTTCTGACGCTAAATATCCATCCGGTGAATTTGAAGAAATCTACCAGGCTGGCAACTACGGCGTTAAGACAGGCAAGGGCTTCTATGACTACAGCGGTGACAAGGCTGACAAGGCTGTTCAGGCTCGTGACGCTATGTATCTTGCAATGGCTAAATGCAACCCAACAGGTGTTGGTGAAAAATACGGTTACGAAAACTAATTGAGAATTGATCTCACAGTTGATCGTTGAGTAAAAAAAGCTGCTGTACATGATTCCAAAAATCATAGACAGCAGCTTTTTTATTTTTGTGGTATCCACCGCCCGTTTCTATAATAAATATACAGGCACCAGGCGGTCAGAAACCAGGTAATGGGATAGACAGCTGCAACGCCCGCCGCATCGGGATAATTGGCAGATAAATAAAATTTTCAACTTTAAAGTAAGCAACAAACGCAGCCATACTGTCGATACCAAGGGTATTGATCCGGGCCTGAATGATAACATTGGATAACGAAATAATCAGTGATTGAATAGCCGCTGGAATACCTACACTAAAGATTCTTTTACAAATCACTCCATTCAGTTCAATTTTATGCAGCCGCAGGGCATAAGACTCCGGCAGATCATATAAATGGCGCACCGTCAATACAGCCGCCACACTTTGCGAAAACAGCGTTGCAATTGCTGCTCCGGACACGCCCATTTGCAGCACAGCCATAAAAAACCAGTCACCAATAATATTGGCTATACCGCCCCAGAGTTGATACAGCATCGGTGACCTTGAATTTCCCAGTGCCCGTAAAATACCGGAAGCAATATTGTAACTGATAATGGATAACAGGCTAAGAAAATAAATACGAATGTACAGAATCGCCTGTGGGATAATATTTTCCGGCGTATGGATCCACTGGAGAAATACTGGCGCAAATCCCCAGCCGAAAGCGGCAAAAAGGACGGCTCCAAGAAGGGTAAGCCCTGCCCCGTTATGAATAATCCTTCGAAGTTCACCCTCCTTCGCGGCACCAAACGCCTGGGAAACCGCAATACCAACACCTGCTCCCATACCTGTAAAAAAACACAAAATGCATGTTACCAGCATACTGCTGGCCCCCACAGCCGCTGAAGCTTCCTTGCCAAGCAGCTTTCCCACAAACATCAAATCCACTGTATGATAAAGCTGCTGAATCAGGCTGCTGCCAAAAAGGGGCAGCGCAAACAATACAAGCTGCCTGCCAATCGGACCCTTTGTTAAATCCATAGAACCCTCCTATTCATAAAGATGGCAGGCCACCTGATGTTTTCCCTCCAGTTCATGCAGCTTTGGCGCTTCATTCCGGCATCGTTCTGCTGCATACCGGCACCGACTGCAAAATGCACAGCCGGATGGCAGATTAATCGGACTCGGCGGTTCTCCCGGAAGAATCCGGATCGGAGACAGCGGATCATCATGAACAGAAAAGACAGACGCCAACAGCGCCTGTGTATAAGGGTGCTTCGCACACTGCTTTAACGCGCATCCCTCCAGAATCTCTACAACTTTCCCAAGATACATGACCACGACACGATCGCAGAAATCTTCTGCCAGCGCCAGATCATGGCAGATAAACAAGATAGAAAAGCCCACCTCTTTCTGATGCTCATACAACAGATCAATAATCTGCTTCTGAATAGAAACATCCAGGGCACTGGTAATCTCATCGCAGATCAAAAGCTTTGGATGCAGAGCGATGGCCCTTGCAATCGACACACGCTGCAGTTCACCGCCAGATAACTGATGCGGATATTTGTTCATATATTCTTCACCAAGGCCCACGCGCTGTAAAGAATAGAGCGCCGCTTTTTTTGCTTCTTTCCTGTGCTTCCCTTCAAAATTCAGCCACGGTTCCATCAAAAATGTGCCGATGCGCATACGGGGACTGAACACATTGGACGGGTCCTGGAAAATCATCTGAACCTGGCGCCGGTATTCCCGAAGTG
>CAYURX010000022.1:0-25354 GCA_964447245.1 uncultured Coprococcus sp.
ATAGAAATTATCGTTTCATTATTTATATGGATGATCTGTCCTTTGAGGAACATGAAATTGAATACAAATTCCTGAAGGCCGTGATCGAGGGCGGCGTGGAGACAAAACCGGAGAATATTCTGATTTATGCCACTTCCAACCGACGTCATCTGATCAGAGAAACATGGAACGATCGCAATGATATGGAATATGAGAATGATCTGCACCGTTCCGATACCATGGAGGAAAAACTCTCCCTTGTTAATCGTTTTGGTGTTCAGATCAGTTATTCCAAGCCTTCGAAGAAGGAGTTTAACCAGATCGTGATCGAACTGGCCCGTAGAGCCGGATTGACCATGAGTGATGAAAAACTTTGTGCCGAAGCGAATAAATGGGAGATGCGCCACGGCGGTATTTCCGGGCGTACGGCCCAGCAGTTTGTGAACTATCTGCGGGGCAGTGTGGAGATTGATTAAATGCTGTACCAGATTACAGACGGGACACTGGCGGTCGGTTCTGAAATTGTCCTGTCGCATTTTGATTTTGAGATCAGAGGGAAGGATAAGATTGCCATTGTCGGGCCGAATGGCGCAGGCAAGACAACGCTTCTGCGGCTGATTGCCGGGGAACTTGAACTGGAGCGGGATGACCGCCGGCAGTTACAGGGTGTGCGGCTGGCAAGAAATGTGACGGTGGGGATGCTTGCACAGCAGGCCTTAAAAGAAACGGACCGGACGGTAGAGGAAGAACTGATGGCAGCCTGTCCCTGCAAGGATGCCTGGGAGCGGGACCGGTTTGATTTTGAACAGGAATATGACCGGATATTTACGGGATTTGGTTTTGCAAAAGCGGATAAAGAGAAAAAACTGTCAGAATTTTCAGGCGGTGAGCAGACGAAGATCGCCATGATCCGGCTTTTGCTGGAGCGGCCGGATATATTGCTGCTGGATGAGCCGACCAATCATCTGGATATGGCAACGGTCGAGTGGCTGGAACATTATCTGCAATCTTATCCGAAAGCAGTGGTCATCGTGTCCCATGACCGGTTTTTCCTCGATCAGACAGCAGAGATCGTCTATGAGCTGACTGAAAACAGGTTGGTGCGCTATGTTGGCAATTATACGGCTTACCGGCAGCAGAAATTAAAAAACATAGAGATCCAGAAGAAACGATATGAACAGCAGCAGGCCGAGATCGCTCGTCTGGAGGAATTGATCGAGCGTTTCAGGCATAAGCCGAGGAAGGCTGCTTTTGCCCGGTCGAAGAAAAAGGCTTTGGAGCGTATGGATAAAATTCCTGCGCCCGAGAAACTGGAGGGCCATATTTTTACCGGTGATCTGCTTCCGGCAAAAACCGGGTCAAAATGGGTGTTTGAAGCTGAAAAACTGCGGATTGGTTATGAGAAGCCTTTACTTGAATTGTCACTTCGTATTCGTTGGGGGCAGAAGATTGGCGTGATCGGGCCAAATGGCGCGGGTAAATCCACTTTTCTCAAAACCGCGGCGGGGCTTTTACCGCCTTTAAAGGGCAAATGCAGTCAGGGACAAAACATTGAGATGGGGTATTTTGATCAGCAGACGGCGGCCTTTGTTTCTGAGAAACGGGTAATTGAACATTTTCATGAACGTTTTCCGGCGATGACGGAAAAGGAAGCGCGTCAGTATCTGGCGGCTTATCTGTTTGGCGGCAGTGATGCCGGGAAAATGGTGAATGCCCTTTCTGGCGGTGAGAGATCCCGACTGATCCTTGCGGAGATTTTGTGCGCGAAACCGAATTTCCTTGTACTGGATGAACCGACCAATCATATGGATATACAGGCCAAAGAAACGCTGGAATCTGCGTTTGGGGCTTATAAAGGCACCATACTCTTTGTGTCCCATGACCGGTATTTTATTCAGCAGGTGGCGGACGCCTTATTGATATTTGAGGATGGTGAAGCGTCTTATTATCCATTTGGTTACAGACATTATCTGGCGCATTGCCAGGCGGGGAATCGTGATGGAGCAGGAGATGGCGCTGCCCGTACGAAAGCGGAGGAACAGGCGCTGATTGCCGGGCTTCAAAATGTACCGAGGGGAGCCAGTCTCCTGGGCCATGAACTGTCGACGGAGCAGGCTTTTTTAGACTGGAAGTTACGGCTGGCCAGGGAAGCCATGGCGCATGAAGCGCAGCGGGTGGAGACTTTGACAGAGAAAGTGTCCGGCCTGCGTCTACAGCAATATGAACGCGAGGACTGGATGGCACCGGATGCAAAAGATGACGGGACTTGTGAGGATGATCTGAGTCAGGGCGAGGGCGAACTGGCAGATGCTGTGGCAAACTGGCAGGACGCCTGTATTGAATGGTATGATCTGTGGTTGGAAATGCAGCCCCTTTCTTAAAAAAGTATAAATAACTTGACGCTGATAAGAGATACAAGTTATAATAGAACTAATTAGCACTCAAAATAAGCGAGTGCTAACAAAAAACAGGAAAGGGGCAGATGATATGGTGGACAGAGAACTTTTCAGCAAAAGAGCAAATGTGTCGGAACTGGCAAATGAATGGATATACAGAAGATATTTGATGGGGAAGGACCGGTTTAAGCATTTTTTTGAAGAACTTAGTATGCCTGAATATGTTGTGCTGTATCTGGTAGCCGTGATGGAAGAAGATACAGAAGAAGATGAAGGGTCAAAAAAAATCTATGTCAGGGATATTGCATCAAGGATGGAATTAACAATGCCGCAATTGTCAGCGGTGATTGGTAAGCTGAATGATAAGGGGATGCTGAAGTGGTCACATGATGGCCTTGGCAGCGGCGGCACCTACGTTGTACTGACGAAGTTCGGTCATGACGCGTTGGTTCAACAGGAGGAAGCATTAAAGGCCCATTTTGGTCAGGTGATCGAGCATTTTGGCAAGGAGAATTTTATTCAGTTACTGAAACTGATGAAACAACTGGATGATGTCATGAATGATGTTATGAATGATGAATTGAATGATCTATCGGAGGAAGATAATTGAGTTTTACAGGAAAATACAACAAAAAACATGCATGAATTTTTTGATGGAAGCCATACTAATTTTAGGATAATCGGTCAGAGCACAGGGGTGTGCCGGAGTCATTGTCTGATAGAATGGAGGCTTTTATGAATCAAAGAATTGGTGTAAATTCAGTGACATTTGATCAGCCGCCGGTCATACTGGCGGCTTCTTCTATTGCCGGGGAGAAAGAAGGGCAGGGACCGCTTGGACAATTATTTGACCATGTGGAAAAAGATCCGAAGTTTGGCATGAAAACATGGGAAGAAGCAGAGAGTACCATGCAGTCCATGGCGGCGCAGCGGGTGCTTTTAAAGGCGGGACTGAAAAAGGAGCAGTTGGATTATTTGTTTGCCGGGGATTTGCTGGGACAGCTGATCGCGACTTCCTTTGGCATCATGCAGTTGGAGAGACCTGTATTTGGCTTGTATGGCGCCTGTTCCACCATGGGCGAATCATTGATGCTGGCTTCCATGGCGGCGGCCGGCGGTTTTGCGCATTATGCCATGGCCTTAACTTCCAGTCATTTTGCCAGTGCGGAGAAACAGTTCCGTTTCCCTCTGCCCTATGGCAGCCAGCGCCCTTTGTCGGCCACCTGGACCGTTGTGGGCAGTGGCGCTGTGATCGTAACGGATCATGATCTGAAGGGAAAGGACATTGCGAAAGTGACAGCGGCGACACCGGGCAGAATTATTGATTTTGGTGTGAAGGATTCCCTGAATATGGGCGCCTGCATGGCGCCTGCGGCCTGTGATACAATTTGCCAGCATCTGCTTGATTTTGACCGGAAGCCGGAGGATTATGATGCCATTATAACCGGAGACCTGGGGAGTGTCGGCCAGAAAATTTTATTGGATCTGGTGCAGGAGCAGGGCTATGATATCACGAAGCAGCATCTTGACTGCGGCATGCTGATCTATGATTCCGAAAAACAGGATACCCATGCCGGAGGCAGCGGCTGCGGGTGCAGTGCGGTTACGCTGGCTGCTTACATTTTGCCAAAGATCCATCGAAAAGAATGGCGCCGGGTGCTTTTTGTGCCGACGGGGGCCCTGCATTCAACGGTCAGCTTCAACGAGGGACAGAGTGTACCGGGAATTGCCCATGGCGTTGTAATAGAGGCAATAGAATAGGGATGTTTGGAAAAGTACCTCTGTGTGTTTTGATCGCACAGGGGTATTTTTGTTGCTGTTTATTCCTGTTTGCAATATAATAAACTTAGTAAGACAGGAGGGGAAGATGAGATGACAGGATTTGTAATCGTGGTGATCGTTGGACTTATATTTATTGGGATGGGTATTTTTTGTCTGTGTTCCAGACGGGCGGAATCAAAACCATGCGGTTTTTGGGCGAATTCGGAAATGTTTCCCGTTAAGGATGTGAAAGCCTATAACAGGGCCATGGGGAAAATGTGGTGCGCCTATGGCAGCGTGCTTATTTTGCTGGGGCTGCCGGTACTGGATGGGCCGAATTCACCCTTTGTGCTGTTGTCTGTTGTGGGTGTTATGTTTGAAACGATTGTTATGATGGCGGTTTATATGTGCGTCATTGAACGAAAATACAGGAAAAAATAGGGGATGAAGGTATGGGATTCTGGATTTTTATGTTGGTGACAAATTTGCTGATACCGGTGATGATGCTGTTTTTTGGCTGGTTTTTTATTCACAGGCCGCCGAAAACGATCAACGGGGTCTATGGTTACAGAACGCCTATGTCGACAAAGAACCAGGAGACATGGGATTTCGCTCATCAGCATTTTGGACGGCTGTGGTATAGAGTTGGGATTTGTTTGCTGCCGGTCACTGTGATCGTCATGCTGCCGGTCATGGGCCATGACGAGGGTACCGTTGGCATTTGGGGCGGGATTGTATGCGCTGTGCAATGTATTTTGATGATTGCCTGTATTTTTCCGACGGAGAGGACGCTGCGAAAAAATTTTGACAGAGATGGAAGAAAAAAATAATTTTGAGTCAACACTTTTCCTTCGACATTCGTTTTATAGATAGAAACGTGGAAAGGAAGGAATAAAAAATGCACTTATGATAGAGGTTGAATTGTTCTATGAGCAGAATTACCGTTGGCTTGTGCGGTGGTGTACGGCAATGACGGGGAATGCAGCCGTTGCGGAAGATATTGTGCAGGATACGTTTATCCGGGCGATGCGGCATTTGGATACCCTGGAAGATTTATCAGGGGAACAGTGCAGGGCCTGGCTGCGGCGCACGGCAAAAAACAGATATATTGACTGGCTGCGCCATACCCGGAAGGAATCGGAGATGGATGTTAAAGAGAGTTATTTGGAAGATTATACAAAGCGTATGGTTGATGAGTTTTGTATGACGCTGCCGCCGGAGGAGAGTACGTTATTTGTGCTGCGGTATTTTCAGGGATATAATTCCAGTGAACTGGGAGAAATGTTTCATTTAAGTCCGTCGACTGTGCGGGCCCGGCTGGCATCTGCCCGACGGAAGCTGAAGAAGTTATATGACGCGGAATGAGAGGAGAAGTGGAAAATGAAAGAGAATGAGAACGGGCGCCAGAGAAAAAGTCTGGTGATTGAATGCGCATTATGTGATGCGACAGCAGTGCGGGAAGAAATGCTTCAATTATATGATCAGGTAACAGTCAATGCAGCCGATGTGCTGGTCAGTCCAGAGAGTGCGCAGCTTTTTCACCGCTATAATGTCAACATCAATACAGCAAGTATGATGACGGTTCCTGCAGGAACGAAGGTCGTTACGAAGAACGGAAAATATACGATTTCAAAGAACTGTCAACCGGGGGAAACTGTGGCGCTGCTGGTAAATGGCCTGTTGGATATTGAGCCGGGCGCCGGAGAGACCATGAAAAACTATGCCGCGATCATCGTGAACGGGATCGTCAATTATCCTGAAAGTATGGCGGCCTGTGTTGACGGTATTCAGGTAAATGGTACTTATGAGCAGTATCCGGACAGTGCGATTAGACTGAAGAAAAGTTTCGTTGTGGATAAGGTTTTTGTGCTTCGGGCCAAAGCGGGCAGATATTTGGCTTCACGCCGTGTTATTATGAGTGATGTCTCCCTGGATGTGGATGGCCTGGTGAAAAAAGGGGTGCAGTTTTTGACAAAAACGGCCTTTATCGCTGAACCGCTTTTGGAGTCTGCCCTTCCATTGTTCGGGGATGAAGTGGATGTCATTGTTATACCGGAAGGATGCGCTTTTGTGAATGATGATGTGACGCTGGATGACAATTTGCTGCGTCAATATGGCAATAAACTCTATATTAACGGGAATCTGACAATTCCAGACAGCGCGGCCGGAGTTCTGGAAAAATTGGCGTATTTGAATGTCAACGGTGATGTTTTGATTCCTTCCAGCCTGACGGATGCATGGGCGTCAGTGGATGCAGTCTGTCATGAACTGATTATTGTCAGGAATCTTTGCTTCTGTGGCCGTGATCATATACAAATCGATCTTGAGGCACTGGAAAAGGGAAATGGTGTGACGCTTTATGATTGTGCGGCCGTTGCGCTGGATGCAGATATACCGGCATCAATGATTATGGAAAAGCTGGATATTCGTGGCTGCGCGATCGTCAAATGTACACCAAAGCAGAGACATGCAGTGGAAATGGTGTGCAGGGATGTGGCTATGATCCGTGACGGATCGGATGAAGACAGCGAAAAAGACGGTGATCTGGCAGAAGATCAGGAAAATGAGATGTCAAAGGGGAAAAAACAGGTCATCAGTGCGGCTTATTATCAATTTTAATGCTCCTCATTACCCCTCAGAAAAGTTTAAGGGATTGCCCTGGAACTTTGTCATAACTTTTTCAGGTGTTGGTGAATGTCCGGGTACTGGGATATCGGACAAAAATCCGGAATTGCAAGAAGATGGGATGTTTGTTATACTAAAGTTATAATGGATGAATGTATTGGAGGCAGACGGTATGGGATATTTGTTTGAAAATATGGATAAGATGGTTATACAGGCTGAACGCTAGGGAGGCGGCAGCAGATAAGATTGCGTTATACTGGAGCCTGTAAATAAAAAATATGATTGAAAACAGAGGGAAAACTTAGACATGTACAGGGACTGCTGTATCTGGATATTATCAGGATACGGCAGTTCTTTCATGCTTTGTATGATGGAGAACAGGAAGGATAGAATGCGGCAGTTATGCTATACGATCAAGCCTGAACAGGATGGCCTTTCTGTTCAGGCTTTTGCAAGAAATGTGGCGGGCATGTCCATGCGGTTTCTGCGGTCAGTGAAGTTTAAGGAAAATGGGATATGCTTAAATGGTGAGCGGGTAACGACGAGGGCTGTGCTGCGGGCCGGGGACAGACTGGTTTTTACCATGGAGGATGAAAAAAACAGACAGGTTGTACCAACGGCGGGCGTTGTTCGCATTTTATTTGAAAATGAAGATATGGTGCTGGTGGACAAAGAACCGGGAGTGGTGGTGCATCCGTGTCATGGCCATTATGAGGACACATTACTCAATCATCTGGCCTGGTATTATCGTGAAAAAGCCAGTCCGCAGCTTCTGCGGCCGGTGGGGCGTCTTGATAAGGATACGAGCGGACTGATTTTTATTGCAAAGAATAAATATGCGTCCAGATATATGGAGATTGAACGGAATGACGGGCGAATGTCGAGAATTTATCTGGCCCTGACAGAGGGATGGTTTGATGGAGCTGAGAAGGAAGACGTGATCGACCGGCCCATTGTCCGGGTGCCCGATACCTTTAATCGCTATGCGGTCGGTGATGGGGGACGTCCGTCCAGAACGACTTATAAGGTGCTGGCCGCGTTAGGAAAAGACGGGCAGAAATTTTCCCTTGTGCGGCTGAAACTGGAAACAGGACGTACCCATCAGATACGGGTGCATATGGCAGCCTGCGGACATCCCCTTTTAGGCGATCCGATTTACGGAACGGAGGGATGCCTTGGATTTGGACGGGCCGCACTGCACAGCGCGCAAATTGACTGTATACTGCCGGGGACGGAACAGATGCGAAGCTTTCAGTCGCCGCTGCCTGCGGACTTTGTGGAATTGCTAAATGACTGACTCCGTCAGGCTGTATTGACAGTCAAAGAATACAAATGATAAAATAAAAAAAGTTGATTGACAGAGAAATTTTATATTGAAGATAGAAGGGGGAATTGGTATATGGCAACACCACATAATCATGCAGAAAAAGGACAGATCGCAAAGACAGTACTGATGCCCGGAGATCCGCTGCGCGCAAAATGGATCGCAGAAACGTATCTTGAAAATGTCCGGCTGGTCAGTGATGTCCGGAATGTTTATTGTTATACGGGTGATTACAGGGGCAAACCGGTATCGGTGATGGCTTCCGGGATGGGAATGCCGTCCATCGGTATTTATTCTTATGAATTATATCAATTTTATGATGTGGAGGCAATCATCCGTATTGGTTCAGCAGGGGCCTACACGAAAAAACTCAATTTGCGGGATGTGGTGCTGGCGGATGCCGCATGGAGTGAATCGACTTACGGGCAGGCCCAGAATCTTGAGAACACAGCATGGAAGTATCCGTCAAAAGCGCTCAATGAACGGATCATGGCTGCGGCCGAAAGAACGGGACGCAGGCTGGTGCAGGGACCGATCCATTCCAGCGATGTCTTCTATCATGAGCAGGAGGCCAATGACAGATTATGGCAGACCATTGAAAAGGAAGATCTGCTCTGTGTGGAAATGGAATCTTTTGCGCTGTTTCACAATGCGGCTTTGCTTGGCAAAGAGGCGGCCTGTCTTTTGACTATCTCCGATTCACTGGTGACAGGGGATGCGCTGGCTGCGGACGCAAGGGCAACCAGTTTTTCAGATATGGTGGAGCTGGCGCTTGCGGCTGCCTGCGGAGAATAAAATAAATTGAAATTGCATAATCATCCCATCATCAAACGATGTATGGATCATAAGAAAGTATGACAGGAAAGGGAATGAACAATATGATTAAAGAGAGACTGGCGGCACTGCGTGAGCGTATGCAGGCCTGTGGGATAGATATCTATCTGATCGGGTCGGAGGATTTTC
This sequence comes from uncultured Coprococcus sp., assembly GCA_964447245.1. Lineage (GTDB taxonomy): Bacteria > Bacillota > Clostridia > Lachnospirales > Lachnospiraceae > Coprococcus_A. Next base: position 9,049 of record CAYURX010000022.1, read on the forward strand.
ACGGCTCGGAGTATGTGGGGGATTATTTTAAATGCCGGGCGTATATTTCCGGTTTTACTGGTTCGGCAGGCACCGTTGTTGTGACCAGGGACGAGGCCGGGCTTTGGACAGACGGACGTTATTTCCTGCAGGCGGAAGCCCAACTGAAGGATTCGGGGATCGAATTGTTTAAAATGGGTATGGAAGGTGTGCCGGATGTGAAAACCTATATCCGTGAACATATCAAAACGGGCGAATGCCTGGGCTTTGACGGTCGGACAGTGAATGCCAGAGACGGACAGTCCTATGTGGAGGAACTGGGAGCAGTGGGTGCTTTTGTCAACGGCCAGCATGATCTGGTGGGTGAAATCTGGACGGAACGTCCGGCGCTGTCGGCTGAACCGGCATGGCTTCTGGATATTCGTTATGCCGGCGAATCAAGGGAGGCACGCTGCGAGAAAATCCGCGGCATCATGAAGGAGAAGGGAGCCGACTGGTTTGTACTGACTTCTCTGGATGATATTGCGTGGCTTTTGAATGTCCGGGGGAATGATGTGCAGGATAATCCGGTTGTGCTTGCTTATCTGATGATGGATGCAAAAAGTATCCGGCTCTATGTCGGTGACACGGCATTTTCAGAGACAGACAAGAAGATTTTGGAGACGGCCGGTGTCAGCTTTTACCCATATAATCAGATTTACGCGGATCTGGAAAAGCTGCCGGAGGGGCAGACGGTTTTGTATGATGGCTCAAAGACAAACTATGCCATTGTAGAAAGACTGCCGGAGCATGTGCGGGTACTTGATGAAGTAAATCCAACGCTGCTGCCGAAGGCCATTAAAAATCCGGTGGAAGTGGCCAATATCCGCGAAGCCCATATGAAGGACGGCGTTGCCCTGACAAAATTCATGTACTGGCTGAAACAGCATGTTGGCAAAGAGACCATGACGGAAATCAGTGTGGCCGACAAGATGGAGCAGTTCAGGAAGGAACAGGAAGGTTATCTGGAGCCAAGCTTTGAGCCGATCAGCGGTTACGGTTCGCACGGTGCCATTGTCCATTATTCGGCAACGCCGGAAACGGATGCCGCCGTGGAGGCGAAAGGGCTGCTTCTGATGGATACGGGCGCCCAGTATCTTGAAGGCACAACGGATATTACCCGTACTTTTGTGCTGGGGGATGTGACGGAGGATGAAAAGAAATTCTTTACATTGGTATTGAAGGGAAATCTGAATCTCGCCGGAGCGAAATTCCTCCATGGCTGCCGTGGCCTGAATCTGGATTATCTGGCCAGAGAACCGCTGTGGCAGATCGGGATGGATTACAATCACGGAACCGGACATGGCGTCGGTTATCTGCTGAATGTCCATGAGGGACCGAATGGTTTCCGGTGGAAGATGCAGCCGGGACGCAATGAGAGCTGTGTCCTTGAGGAAGGCATGGTGACTTCCAATGAGCCGGGCGTTTATCTGGCCGGCCGTTTCGGTATCCGTCACGAAAATCTGATGGTCTGCATGAAGGGTGAGAAAAATGAATATGGACAGTTTATGTATTTTGATACCCTGACCATGGTGCCGTTTGATCTGGATGGCGTTGAGCCGTCGCTCATGACGGAGAGGGAAAAAGAACTGCTCAATACCTATCACAAAAAGGTTTATGAGACCATCGGGCCAAAGTTGACTGCTGAGGAACGGGAATGGCTGAAATCCGCCACAAGGGCAATTTAAAGGAAAATGGATATGGATAGAATTTATTTGAATGACGGATGGTATTTTACCAGAGAATATACACAGGATCTGCTGGCTGCGGACACGGATCTGTCCGGTCTGTCACAGGTGCGGATCCCTCATACAGTATGTGAAACGCCTTACAATTATTTTGATGAAAGCTGCTATCAGATGGTCAGCGGTTACAGGCGTGTCATTGAAATCGAGGATGAGTGGCGCAGCGGACACCTGCTGCTGACCTTTGAGGGGGCCGCCCACGAGGCAACGGTCTATATCAATGGACAGCAGGCGGCGAAACATTACAGCGGCTATACAGCTTTTACGGTGGATATGCAGCCTTTTCTGACTGCAGGCCGTGAACAGGTGGTGGTGGTGCGGTTAGACAGCAGGGAGACACTCAATCAGCCGCCGTTCGGATTTGTGATCGATTATATGACCTATGGCGGCATTTACAGGGATGTCTTCCTGGATGTGAAGGGGGCTTATTATATAGAAGATATTTATGCGGCGACGTCGAATGTGCTCTGTGAGGAGAAAACATTAAAGGCGGATGTGACTGTCAGTGAATGGACGGAGGGGCTGAGTATTGATGCCCGCCTTGATACATGGAAGGAGCTTGCGGATGATGACGGGCTGCAGCACTGGCAGTTTGATGAAGAAAATGTCAGGTTCAGGGTTTCCTGTCTGACCTGGCTGGTTCAGGATGCGCTGCTCTGGGATGTGGACATGCCAAATCTTTATGTGCTGACGGTGGATCTGAAAAAAGATGGTGTTGTCATCGACACACGACAGGTGCGTGTGGGATTCAGGGAAGCCGTGTTTGATGCGGATGGATTTTATTTAAATGGTGAAAAGTTAAAGCTTCGGGGGCTGAACCGTCATCAGAGCTGGCCGTATGTGGGCTATGCCATGCCAAAATCACCGCAGCAACTCGATGCGGATATTCTGAAATATGAATTGGGCGCGAATATGGTGCGAACCTCCCATTATCCGCAGTCCCAGTATTTCATTGATCGCTGTGACGAGATCGGCCTGCTTGTTTTCACGGAGATCCCGGGCTGGCAGCATGTGGGGGATACCCGCTGGAAGAAGATCGCCGTGCGCAATGTCCGGGAAATGATCGTGCAGTACCGGAATCATCCGTCGATCATCCTCTGGGGCGTGCGGATCAATGAATCCAAAGATCAGGATGCCTTTTATTATAAAACCAATCAACTGGCCCATGGTCTTGATTTGTACCGTCAGACAGGCGGTGTGCGCAATATGAAAAACAGTCATCTCTATGAAGATGTCTATACATTTAATGATTTTGTGCATGCAGGGGATAATGAGGGCTGCGAGCCAAAGAAGGCTGTGACATCAGATATGGAGAAAGCCTATTTTATTTCCGAATATAATGGTCATATGTATCCGACGAAAAACTGGGATGATGAGAGCCATCGTCTGGAGCATGCGCTGCGCCATGCCAGAGTGCTGAATGATATTGAGGCCAATGATGATATTGCGGGGGGCACCGGCTGGTGCATGTTTGATTATAATACGCATCAGGATTTTGGCAGCGGTGACAGAGTCTGCTATCACGGTGTCATGGATATGTTCAGAAATCCGAAACTGGCTGCCGCGGTTTACAAAAGTCAGTCCGATGAGGAGATTGTGTGTGAAATCAGTTCTTCGATGGATATCGGTGAATATCCGGGCGGTTTCACGGGCAACGTGTATGCCTTTACCAATGCGGACAGTATTCGTTTATATAAAGGCGATACGTTCATTCAAGAATTTTATCCTGATGATGAAGCCTACGGGGCCATGGTGCATCCGCCGGTACGCATCTGCCTGCAGGCAAAGCCTGTGCCTTTTAAGGCAAAGATGGCGGCACTGCTGAAGTCAGGCCATCTGCGCGTTGAGGATTCAGGAGCATTCGATGAAGAAACTATGCCGGGCTGGGGCGGCACTGCCTGTCAGTGGCGTTTTCAGGCTGTGAAGGACGGGGAAGTGGTTAAAGAGATCGTTAAATCCCCATCGAAACAGACGATGCTGCGCGTGACGGCGGACAGGCAGACGCTGGTGGAGGCAAACAGCTATGATGTGGCGACCATTCACATTGAAGCGGTCGATGAAAATGGCAATCATCTGGCTTATTATCAGGAACCGCTGATGCTGAAAATGGAGGGCGGCATCGCCCTGATCGGGCCTTCCATGGTGAGCATGAGGGGCGGATTTGCCGGAACGTATGTGAAATCTCTTGGATGCTCCGGAAAAGGCGCCTTAACGATCAGCGATGGATCCGGCGAGGCCAGGATTGAGTTTCAGGTTGTCGCAGGGCAGATGTGCGGAGATAAATAATGGAAATCTATTTACAGCCCTATAATTGGCAAACAGAAGGATCGGCCGGCAAAGAAAAGCCCTATGCGTATCAGCATGCGGCAGGTCACCGGCTTGTGCGGTATGCGCTCAGGCGATGCTTTGGCCTGGAACAGATGGGTTATGTGTTTACAGAAGATGGAAAACCGATGATTGCCGGTCATCCTGAAATACAGTTTAATCTCAGTCACACAAAGGGACTGCTGGCCTGTGCCGTCAGTCACAGGCCGGTGGGAATTGATGTGGAGTGGATCAGGCCCGTCCTTCCTTCTGTTTTCCGGAAATTAACAAAACGGGAACAGGACTATATTTTAAGCTTTGGAAACCGGGAGGAAGCCTTTATGCGGGTCTGGACCATGAAAGAAGCCTGTATGAAGATGACGGGACAGGGACTTGCCGCCTTTGGAGAGACGGAATGTGTCCCGGATGCGCCTCTGGCGGGAATGAGATGCCGGCAGTTTGTATGGCAGAATCAATATGTGGTCACGGTCGTGGAGAAGATATAATGGGAAAATGCGGCAAATTTGATAAATTAAGGAAATAAGGGAATGTTACCCATTGCCTGTCTATCGTTTTTTATGTATAATAGTTATGATAAAAAATTGATGACACGAATGAGGAGGAAATGTATGTCTCAGAGGAAGGATATCCACAAAGTACTGATTATTGGCTCCGGTCCGATTATTATCGGCCAGGCGTGCGAATTTGATTATTCCGGCACACAGGCGTGTAAGGCCCTCAGAAATCTGGGCTATGAAATTGTTTTGGTAAATTCCAATCCGGCGACGATTATGACGGATCCGGAGATCGCGGATGTTACGTATATTGAACCGTTGAATGTAGAAAGAATAGAGGGGATTATTGCAAAGGAGAGACCGGATGCGTTGCTGCCGAATCTTGGCGGTCAGTCTGGTCTGAATTTGTGTTCTGAGCTGTCACAGAAGGGCATTCTTGACAAGTATGGCGTCAAAGTCATCGGTGTGCAGGTCGATGCCATTGAGCGGGGCGAGGATCGTATTGAGTTCAAGCATACGATGGAAAGCCTTGGTATTGAGATGGCGCGCAGCGAGGTAGCTTATTCTGTGGATGAAGCCCTGGCCATTGCGGACAGACTTGGATACCCGGTCGTATTAAGACCGGCTTATACAATGGGCGGCTCCGGCGGCGGTCTTGTGTACAACGTGGATGAGTTGAAGACAGTTTGCGCCCGCGGACTTCAGGCCAGCCTTGTAGGTCAGGTTCTGGTTGAGGAATCCATTCTTGGCTGGGAAGAACTGGAACTGGAAGTTGTACGTGACGCCAAAAACAATATGATCACGGTCTGTTTTATTGAAAATATTGACCCATTGGGCGTGCATACAGGAGATTCCTTCTGCTCTGCGCCGATGCTGACGATTTCAGAGGAAGTTCAGAAGCGTTTGCAGGAAAAATCCTACAAAATCGTTGAATCCATCCAGGTCATCGGCGGTACAAATGTACAGTGGGCCCATGATCCGAAAACAGACAGAGATATTATCATTGAGATTAACCCAAGAACCTCCCGATCTTCCGCATTAGCCTCCAAGGCGACAGGCTTCCCGATCGCCCTTGTGTCGGCCATGCTGGCGACCGGCCTGACGCTGGATGAGATTCCGTGCGGTAAATATGGTACGCTGGATCAGTATGTTCCGGACGGCGATTATGTTGTTATCAAATTTGCAAGATGGGCCTTTGAAAAGTTCAGAGGCGTGGAAGATAAACTCGGTACGCAGATGCGCGCCGTGGGCGAGGTCATGAGTATCGGCAAGAATTATAAAGAGGCTTTCCAGAAAGCCATCCGAAGTCTTGAGACGGGCCGTTATGGTCTGGGTCACGCGAAAGATTTTGATCAGAAGTCGAAGGAAGAATTGCTGAATCTTCTGATCACGCCTTCCAGTGAACGGCATTTTGTGATGTACGAAGCGTTGAGAAAAGGCGCCACCGTCGATGAAATTCACGAGCTGACGAAGGTAAAGCATTATTTCATTGAGCAAATGAAGGAACTGGTGGAGGAAGAAGAAGCCCTGATGGCTTTTAAAGGCGGTTTGCCGTCGGATACGGCGCTGATCCAGGCCAAGAAAGATGGTTTTTCCGATAAATATCTGAGCCAGATCCTTGAAATATCTGAAGATGCAGTCCGTGAGCGCAGACTGGCCCTCGGTGTGGAGGAAGCCTGGGAGGGCGTTCATGTAAGCGGTACAAAAGACAGCGCGTATTACTATTCAACCTACAATGCCGGGGATAAGAATCCGGTCAGCACCGATAAGCGGAAGATCATGATCCTCGGCGGCGGCCCGAACCGTATCGGACAGGGTATTGAATTTGACTACTGCTGCGTCCATGCGTCTCTTGCATTGAAGAAACTGGGATTTGAAACCATTATTGTCAACTGTAATCCTGAAACCGTTTCAACAGACTATGATACTTCCGATAAATTATATTTCGAACCGCTGACCCTTGAGGATGTTCTGAGCATTTACAATAAGGAAAAGCCAGTGGGCGTGATTGCGCAGTTTGGCGGACAGACACCGCTGAATCTGGCTGCCGAACTTGAAAAGAACGGCGTGAAGATCCTCGGTACACAGCCGTCTGTGATCGATCTGGCGGAAGACCGTGACCAGTTCCGTGCCATGATGGACAAGCTGGACATTCCGATGCCTGAGTCCGGCATGGCTGTCAATGTGGAAGAAGCCCTTCAGATCGCGGAGAAGATCGGTTATCCGGTGATGGTACGGCCTTCCTATGTTCTGGGCGGCCGCGGTATGGAAGTTGTCTACAATCCTGAATCAATGACAGGCTATATGAATGCAGCCGTTGGCGTGACACCGGACCGCCCGATCCTGATCGACCGTTTCCTTGGACACGCGACAGAGTGCGAAGCTGACGCCATCAGCGACGGCACCCATGCTTTTGTGCCGGCAGTTATGGAGCATATTGAACTGGCAGGCGTTCATTCCGGCGACTCAGCCTGTATCGTGCCTTCCAAATATATTTCAGAGGAAAATGTACAGACGATCAAAGAGTATACCCGCAGGATCGCGGAGGCCATGCATGTGCGCGGCCTGATGAATATGCAGTATGCGATTGAAAACGGCAGGGTTTATGTGCTTGAGGCGAATCCGAGAGCGTCAAGGACCGTACCGCTTGTGTCAAAGGTCTGCAATATCCGTATGGTGCCGTTAGCCATTGACATTGTGACCTCAGAACTGACAGGCCGTCCGTCACCGGTTCCGGCTCTGAAAGAGAAACATATTCCATATTATGGGGTAAAAGAAGCCGTTTTTCCGTTTAATATGTTCCCTGAGGTTGACCCGGTACTTGGACCGGAAATGCGGTCAACCGGTGAGGTTTTGGGACTTTCACGATTTTATGGCGAAGCTTTCTATAAGGCTCAGGAGGCTACTCAGACCAGGCTGCCGCTGTCAGGAACGGTTTTGTTCTCAATTAACGACAAGGATAAGCCGGAAGTGCCGGAAGTGGCCAGGGAATTTGCCGGGGCAGGGTTTAAGATCCTTGCTTCCAAACATACATGCAATCTGCTGCGTGAGGCGGGTATTGAGGCTGAGATGGTCAAAAAGCGCAGAGAGGGCCGACCGAATATGCTGGATCTGATCACAAACGGACAGGTTGACCTGATCGTCAATACGCCGGTTGGTCAGGAACGCAAGGAAGATGACAGCTATCTGCGCAAAGCCGCCATCAAGAAGAAGATTCCTTATATGACAACGATCGCCGCGGCGAAGGCCACCATCAGCGGCATCAAATCCATGAAGAAGCAGGGCTGCGGTGAAGTATGCTCTTTGCAGGAACTGCATGGAAAAATTACAGATAAATAAAAGTACGTGCGGCAAGATGCAGAAGTACAGGAGGAAAAAGATATGGATTTTGAATTTGCAAGCCGGCTTGATTCATTTGAGGCAGGTATATTTTCCGTATTGAATGATAAAAAGAATGAATTGATCAGGGAAGGACGGAAGGTCTATAATATGTCGGTGGGTACACCGGATTTTAAGCCGGCGCAGCATATTATGGATGCCGTATGTGAAGCCGCCGCTAAACCGGAGAATTATAAATACGCGCTGGCTGATCTGCCGGAGCTTTTAGATGCTGTCAGCGGACATTATGCGAGCCGTTACGGTGTGGAGGGTCTGAAACATGATGAGATCATGTCCATCTACGGTTCCCAGGAGGGAATGGCCCATATTGCCATGGCTTTATGTGATCCGGGGGATATCGTCCTTGTTCCGGACCCGGGCTATCCGGTATTTACAGCGGGCCCGTATCTGTGCGGCGCCAGAATCGAGACTTACGAATTACATAAAGAGAACGGATTCCTGATTGATTTTGCCAGTATACCGGAAGAACTGGCCAGGAAGGCAAAATGCATGATCGTTTCCTATCCGCTGAATCCTGTCTGTGTGACGGCGCCGGATGCGTTTTATGAAGAATTGATTGCGTTTGCAAAAAAATATCATATGATCGTTCTTCATGACAATGCCTACTCGGATATTATTTACGGTGGCAAAATTGGAAAATCTTTCCTGGCTTTTGAAGGTGCCAAAGAGGTGGGTGTGGAATTTTATTCCCTTTCCAAGTCCTATAATTATACGGGTGCCAGAATGTCTTTTGTTGTGGGAAATGCGGCCATTGTCGAAAAATTTAAATGTGTGCGTTCACAGATCGATTATGGTATCTTTCTGCCGGTGCAGTATGGGGCCATTGCCGCCCTGACAGGCCCGCAGGATGCGGTTAAGGCCCAGTGCGAAGAATATGACAGGCGCAATCACGCGCTTTCCGAGGGATTGACAGCCATTGGCTGGAATGTACCGTTAAGCCAGGGAACCATGTTTTCATGGGCGCCGATTCCGGAAGGATTTGAAAACTCCAATGAATTTGTTATGGAACTGATGGATAAGACCGGCCTGATCTGTACGCCGGGCAGCAGCTTTGGCAGGCTGGGCGAAGGCTTTGTCCGTTTTGCGCTTGTGCTGGATGTGGCGACCATTCAGGAAGCCGTGCAGGCCGTCAAAGACAGTGGTATTCTGAAAAAATGATGATGGGAGAGTGAGATGGATGTATGACGAATTATCTGAAGGCGATATTCAGAAAATGCAGGAGGAGATTGAGTACAGAAAATTAGTTGTGCGTAAGGAGGCGCTGGAAGCCGTCAAGGAGGCCAGGGCCCATGGCGATCTCAGTGAAAATTTTGAATATCATGCGGCGAAGAAGGAGAAAAACCGTAATGAGAGCCGGATTCGTTATCTTGAGAAAATGATCAAAACAGCAACCGTGATCAGGGATGAATCAAAAGAGGACGAGGTCGGGCTGAATAATACAGTGACGGTTTTCTTTGAAGATGAGGAGGAAGAAGAAACCTACAGACTGGTGACGACTGTGCGTGAAGATGCGCTCAATGGCCTTGTGAGCATTGAATCACCGATCGGCAAGGCTTTGCTGGGGCACCGGGCCGGCGACCGCGTGCATGTGCAGGTCAATGATCACTATGGCTATGATCTGAAAATTTTAAAAATCGAAAAGACGACGGATGAATCCGGCGACCGGATCAGAAAGTTTTAATGTATAAAAGCATCCCGTTTTCCAATACTATACATGGAATGAATCATTGCATGACAGAAAGGAGAACGGGATGCTTTATTTAAAAGTATTTCTCACAGGCGGCATCATATGTGCCCTTGTGCAGTTGTTAATGGAAAAAACAAAAATGATGCCGGGGCGTATCATGGTCCTGCTGGTGTGCAGCGGAGCCATCCTCGGTATGCTGGGTATTTACAAGCCCATCGTTGATTTCGGTCAGGCCGGCGCCACAGTGCCGCTGCTGGGCTTTGGCTATAACCTGTGGAACGGGGTCCGACAGGCTGTTGACGGCCAGGGGTTCTATGGTATATTTACCGGCGGTTTTCAGGCTTCTGCCGCAGGCATCTGCGGTTCGCTGATCTTTGGGTTCCTCGCGTCGCTGATCTGCAATTCCAAAATAAAAAAATGATCCAATCAAATGCATTGTGAACAGTTCAGTCGCTGTTTGATTGGACGGAATTTTCTGACAGTCATCACCGTGAAACACGCTCGCGCTCCGTGAAAAACGCAGCGGATACTAAGGTTTTCTGTTCATTGCATTCCAGAAAACCAAGTACCGGCGTTTTTCAAGGATTTCACTTGTGATGATCTGCAGAAAATTCCTGCTCTAAAAGCCTGAGACTGAACTGTTTCCAAAGTTATTTGAGTCTGGAATGCACAATAGCTGTTTTACTTCATAATGGAGCAAAACAGCTATTGTATATTTCTTTTGTTATGAGGGCTAGCCTTCGTCTCCATTGTCCTCTGCGTTTCCGCCGTCGTCCGGGGTGTCGCCCGGATCCGGTGTCGTTGGAGTATCAGGATCCGTTGGTGTCGGATTATCCGGGTTATCGGGGTCTTCGGCCGGCGGCTCCGTCCCCGGTGCGGCTTTGTGTTCGCAATAGCTGCTCGGAATGCTGGAGTAGGAGTTGTAGTATCTGGTTGTGACATATTCGTCCGGTGTATCGTCTGTCGCGCGAAGTCCGCATTCAGAACAGATCGTGACAGGAATATGGCTGGAACAATATTCTTCAGGAAGCGAATCTTTGGCAAAATATTCGGTTACCGGATCGCAGCCCTGTCCGGAGGCCAGTAATCCGGAAATCTCGCAGACAGTTGCTTTTTCGACGCTGTCCGGCATAACGAAATCTCTGTCTTCCAGTCCCTGATGAACTTCATCCATAATATTTTTCCACAACGTTTTGTGCTCGATATAGGAATAGTTGATCCGGCCCCGCATGGAGATATTGTCATCATAGCCAAGCCAGATACCGGCCGTATAATACGGCGTGTAACCGACGAACCAGAGATCGCGCCATTCATTGGTTGTACCTGTTTTGCCGGCCTGGGCGATGCCATAGTTGGACATTTTGGCGGCCGTACCGGTACCTTTATTCACAACGTCTTCCATGGCACTGGTCAGCAGCCATGCCGTTGAATCCTTCATAACCGTACGTTTCTCAGGCACGTTATCAATCAGCACATTGCCGTTCTGGTCAAGTATCTTTGAGTAAAGAATCGGTTCGGTGTAAACGCCGCCGTTGGCAATGGCCGCGTAGGCCGCCGTCAGTTCCAGATTGGAAACACCGTTGCTGATACCGCCGAGAGCCAGCGAATAAAAGGCATCGTTGGTTTCATCGATGGTCGTAATGCCAAGATCCTTTAAATACTGGAAAGCAAGAGGGATCGTCACGTCTTCCAGCAGCCATTTCACGGATACGATATTCATGGAATTGGTGATGGCCTGGCGGACAGTACTTGTCCCCCTGTAGGAATTGGCATTCGTATTATAGACCGGTGAACCGTCCGGCGTCTCATATGGCTCGTCCTCTTTGGTGGAAGCCAGCGTTAAGCCGCAGGAATCCAGACCCGGCAGGAAAACAGCGATCGGTTTGAAAACAGAACCCGGCTGCCTGGTCGTGCCCGTGGCACGGTTGAGCGAACGGCTCGTTGTCTTCTCACCGCGCCCGCCAGTAAGGGCCAGAACGTATCCGGTGGACTGATCCATCAGAACAAAAGAGGACTGGGCCTGTACGACCAGATCGAGGTTTTCTGCAATGACATCTTCTTCTTTGATGCCGTTGCCTTCCTTGAATTCCGCAATGGAAAGCTCAGCCTGTTCTTCAGTGTCATAAAGCAGATCACAGTTGTCAGAACCATAGTAGCTTTGAAGGGTATTCTCATCAATATTGACCTGGTTGCCGTCCTCATCCAGATAACTCAACTGCCAGTTCATGCGGTATTCCGTACTGGTGAAATTGGAGTCATCCAGATAGTAGCTGTCAACGATGCTCTGGAGATAACGGTTCTGGGTCAGATAAATCTGAAGACCGCCGCTGTAAAGGGTCGAATAAGCTTCATCTCTTGTATAGCCAAGCTTTTTCTGAAGATCATTGATGACAGCGTCAATGGCCGCATCCTCAAACCATGAGTAAACAACGGTTGTGTCATTAAAGGTTTCGTTTACTTCTTCCACACGGTCATAGACGTTATCCGCCATAGCCTCGTCATATTCAGCCTGTGTAATATAGCCCTGGTTCAGCATATTATTCAGGATCTTATCACGGCGTTCTGCGTTGACATCCGGGTGATAGACCGGATTATTATAAGTCGGTGACTGGGCGATGGCCGCAATGACCGCGGCTTCAGAGATCGTCAGCTCACTGCTCTTTTTGTTAAAATAACGTTCAGCCGCGGATTCCACACCATAGGCCCCGCAACCAAGATTGATGGTGTTTAAATAAGCTTCCATGATCTCATCTTTATTAAGTTCCTTTTCAAGTTCCAGCGCCAGATACCATTCCTGGAATTTACGTTTGAAACGCTGGATCGTATCTGTCTCGGCGCCGCCGTTAAAGACTGTCAGCTTGATGAGCTGCTGAGTGATCGTACTGGCGCCCTGGGAGAAATCATGGCTGGTCAGGCCGACAAACAGGGCACGCACGATACCCTTTGGGTCAATACCATTATGTTCATAAAAACGTTCATCCTCGATGGCGATAAATGCCTCAGGAACATGTTTGGCCACCTCGTCGATGGAGACGATGGTTCGGTTGGCCTGTTCCCCTACAAGTTCAACGGCCTGTGTGCCATCCGGATAGTACATAACGGATTTAACCTTGCTCGGCATGACATCGCTGACATTAATTTCAGGAGCACTGTCGATAACTCCCTTAAAACCGCCGATGACAGCGGCAATGCCGATAATAACGACAATCAGGACAGCAATAATCGAGAACCGGAATATATTAAATCCAATTTTTTTCTTGGACTTTGCAGCATTGGAACGGATCTTTTTGCGTTGTTTTTTCGTATTATGTTTGCTATAATCCATAGTTCAACCTCCTTATCATCCCATTATAGCAAATAAGAGCACTGAAATAAAGAAGAATTTTTCGTTCAGAGTGATTGAGCCGCGGCGGCCGGTCATGGTATAATGAGAGGCAGTAAATAAAAAGGATGTTGGATAATGATGGCAAATGCACAGAGTTTAAAAAGATACAGAACGATTTATAAGGGCGGGACAGGTGAGATCATTGAGAAGAAGTCACGTTTTATTGCTCACACGGCCCATGTGGAATCTGAGGAGGAAGCCCTGGCGTTTATCGAACGCATCAAAAAAGAATACTGGGACGCAAGGCATAATTGTCATGCTTTTATTGTTGGATTTGGAACGGAGACAGCCAGATGCAGTGATGACGGCGAGCCGGCTCAGACGGCGGGAAAGCCCATGCTCGATGTACTGGCAGGGCGTGAATTAAAAAATACAGTTGTTGTGGTGACCCGTTATTTCGGCGGTACGCTGCTTGGCACAGGAGGCCTGGTCAGAGCCTACTCGGCGGCTGTGCAGGAGGGATTGGCCAACAGTACGGTCATTGAAAAATATTTATGCCAGCGGGTACATGTGAAGACGGATTATACCTGCCTTGGCAAGCTGCAGTACCTGGCGGCCGGGATGTCTTTGATGACCATTGATACTTTGTATACCGATGCGGTGGAAATGCAGTTACTGGTGCCTGACGGCGATTGGGCGCAGTTTAAGAAAAAGGTGACGGAAGCAACGGGAGCCAGAGCCCATATTGAAAAGATGGGATATTGCTATGGGGCCGATGTGAACGGGACAACCATGATTTTTGATGATTAGGAGACTATTTGACTGTTCACGCCACACAAGCAATAAATGTAACTATTCAGCCTTCTGGTTTTTGATCATAATTTCTGTCAGCCATCACCGCGAAACCCGTTCGCACAGCGACTTTGCTAAGCTCATCCTTCGTAAAACTCGGATTCGCTAAGCGCCGCTGCACGCAGGAAGTTACCGAATCAGCTTCGTGCTGACAGCACTTGCTTCTCCGGTTTCCACAAGTATCTAAAAGTCAAGTGCCGACGTTTTTCAAGGGTTTCGCTTGTGATTGTCTGCAGAAATTATTGAATCCAAAAATATTGTGCTTCAAAATGACAGGCTGAACTGTTACGAACTGTTACCAATAAATTTGAAGAAACTGTGAAAATACTTTCCAATTGATAAGAGGTATGATAAAATAAACTTTGTGGCGCCTGTGAGCGTCCAGATTGAATAAGGCGGAAAAATGAAGCCGGGAAAGGATCGACTATGAAAAGAATATTAAAAGTGTGGACATTATGTCTTGGTACAGCGATTTTATTATGTGCCTGCGGTAATGGCTCCACTCAGACAACGGAAAGTAATGCAGAAAGCGGTAGTGAGACCGCAGAAGCAGTTGAAACAGAAGCAGAGGCAGAGACGGAAACCGAAGATACAACGGTCTACGCCTATGATTATGATGTGGCATCCATGGTGAAACTGGGTGAGTATAAGGGACTGACCTACACGATCACAGATACGACGGTGACGGACGATGAAGTTCAGGCGAATATTGACAATACATTGCTGGCCCATGCAGAGAAGGAACAGATTACTGACCGTGCGGCAAAGGACGGGGACACAGTGAATATTGATTATGAGGGACTTTTAGACGGCGTGGCATTTGAGGGCGGTACAGCCAATGGCGCATCTTTGACCCTTGGTTCCGACAGCTTTATTGATGGCTTTGAGGACGGTCTGGTTGGTGTGAAACCGGGTGAACAGGTCAGTCTGAATCTGACGTTCCCGGATCCTTATGAGAAAAATGAGGAACTGTCCGGCAAAGAAGTTGTATTCAATGTCACCGTGAATTACATTGAGGGTGAAACAGTGACACCTGAACTCGATGACACATTTGTACAGCAGCTGGCCATTGAGAATGTGACAACAGTGGATGCTTACAGAGCGTATGTGAAAGAACAGCTGACATCCCAGAAAGAATCTGAGGCCGAGAGCAGCCGACAGAGCGAATTGTTCCAGAAAGCCGTTGAAAATGCAGAGGTTACAGAGTATCCGGAAGAACTGGTGGCTCAGTATAAAGAGGAGTTTAATAATTACTACAGTCAATATGCGGCTTACTTCGGACTGGAACTTGAGGATTTTCTGTCACAGTATATGGAACTGACCGAGGAAGAATTTAACGAGGAAGCTCAGAAATACGGTGAGGAAGCAACGGCCAATATGCTGGTACTGTGTGCGATCGCGAAGGCCGAAGGCATAGAAGTCACCGATGAACTTTATGCGGAAAAGACCGAAGAATATGCCAGTGAGAATGGTTATGCGGATGCGGCAACACTGGAAGCGGATTACGGAAAAGGCTATCTGAAACAGGTTATTATCAATGAAAAGGTCATGGAAGTCCTTGAAAAGGATGCCAAAGGTGTAGAAGCTTCGGAATCAGAGTCCGAAACCGCTGCACAGACAGAGTAGAACAATGATACAGGGGCTGCCGGGAAACAGGGTTGTTTCTGGCATTTTGACAGACAGAAACAACCGAAAATTACCGGCAGCTTTTTTGATATTTGGGGGAAGTGATACAATGCGGTATACGGTGATGATCGTTGAGGATGAAATGGAGATCAGCCGACTGCTGGTGAAAATATTAAAAGGCGCGGGGTATGAGACCATTCAGGCTTTTTCGGGGACGGAGGCCGGGCTGCTGCTGAAGATGGAAAATCCTGATCTGATCTTGCTTGATCTGATGCTGCCCGGGATCAATTAACAAAGTCATATGGCGCATCGGCTCTCCTTGCAAATGCGGTGCTGGCATTATTCGGTATTATCGATGGCGAAAGTTTTCGTTATAATACGGTTTCCTTTTCTTTTAGCAATCTGGTAGCCGAACCAATGGTTTTCTGTTTCATGGGGGCTTTTGTGGGATTCTTTTTATATGAGGGCAACAAAAAGAATGGGAATCTGAAAAATACCATTGCCTTCGGCATTTCGAGAATCAGGATTTTTTTCGGTGAATGCATTGTGGCAACGGTTTCCGCCGTTTTCTGTATGGTGATCGCCATGATTGTTTATATACCCAGCACTTTTATGCTGCTGAGACATATGGGGCCGTGGAATTATCCGATTTGCTGATGGAGGTCCCGGCAATGTTTTTACTGGCGGTTGCCGCGTTGATTTCAGCGATCGCGTTTGTCGAAGCATTTGAGAAAGAGGCAATCGGCATAGCCCTCTGGGCAGTCATCTGGGTTATTCTTCCGTTACTATTTACAGCCGATTTTAAGCATTACAAAGTAGAGCGGGGTCACAATGC
>CAYURX010000023.1:0-24799 GCA_964447245.1 uncultured Coprococcus sp.
TTTTCGTCTCCTTTTATTTTTATTTCAATAGTGTCCAACAAAGAGAACAAAAATAAAAGGAATGATAATGAAAAAAATCCAACATGTGGGCGCAGTTGGATTGTCGAAATATCTTTCGGTACAATCAAACCTAGTGATTTGGAATCTGTCATTCCCGTACCACAGATGGCAGGTCTCCTGGCTCGCTATCCCCGCATACGGCCGTCTTCCCGGTATCCCAGTGACATATTGACCGCACACTCCTGCATACAGTGACGAGATCGCACAGGCCTTACACCTGTTTCCCTATTCTCCGCAGGCCTCTTACCTGCGGCACCATCTGTTTCTTATTTTAGTTTTCTTACAGACCTATCGGCTTCATTATAGCACAGTCCAAAATCCTCATCAACTGTTTTTCATAACATTGCCATACTTCCGGACAACTTCCTGCATCCGGTCCCACTTCGCTTCCATATCGGCCACCAGTTGAAACTGTGAACGGGCACGATCAATATTCTGCTCCGGCCGGCTTGTTTTAAAATAAATATCATTTTGCAGATAATCCATGAGGAAGCGCATCCCGCACTCGTAGGTCATGATCTTTGCGCCCATCGGCAGAAGCTCAATTTCCCGCCCTGTCAGCCTGCCGCCGCAGCCTTCAATGAATCCCTTCGTATAAATATCAAAAAGTGCCATATTCAGGCCAACTTTCGACAGATCCGTCTCATCCTCAGCGCCGGTATTCGCGCCAAACCGGATCGAATCGCCAAAATCATAGGCGGCAAGACCCGGCATCGTTGTATCCAGGTCAATCACACAAATGCCCTTTCTCGTTTTGCTGTCGATCATGATATTATTGAACTTCGTGTCATTATGGGTCACGCGGATCGGGATCTCATGATTCCCGATCAAATCCGTGAAAAATCCCGCATCCTTTTCCCGTTCCAGTACAAACTCAATTTCCTTTTGTACCCCGGAAGCCCGACCGGCCCTATCCTCATCCACAGCCCGTAAAAAATCCGCAAAACGTTTCTTTGTATGATGGAAATCCACGATCGTTTCATGCAGTTTCTCAACCGGAAAATCTGCCAGCAGGCACTGGAATCTCCCGAAAGCCCGCGCGCTTTCATAAAAATCCTCCGGCTGTTCCACCACATCAAAGCAAAACGCATCGCCCACAAACATATAAGCACGCCAGTAATCATCTTCTGACTCCATGTAGTAGGATTTTCCATCAAGAGCGGGAATCACATTCAGCGTTTCCCTGTATGGATCCCCGCCGTTTGCCAGAATCTTCTGATGAAGAAAGGTCGTCACGTTCACAATATTCTCCATCAGTTCCACCGGCTTTGGAAACACATTTTTATTCATCCTCTGTAAGATCACCCGCAGGCAGCCCATCCGGCCAATGGCATAAGTCAGAAGATACGTATCGTTGATATGACCATTGCCGTAAGGTGCCATTTGAATCAAATGACCCTCGAATTGAAATTGGGCCGCAATCCGACAAATTCTGTCTTTCTCTCTGTCTCGCATATCCATTTTAATGAACGCTCCTTTAAATCTTCCCCTTTAAATCATGCCCTTTTGAATCATCCGGACGCTATTTGTCCTCTATGGTATACCACTTGATTTCACTGGCTTCCATATGAAGCGGAAAAGACTGTGCCTTTCCCCGGTAAATCACGGTTTCCTGCGGTTCATAGGTATTATTCACAACGCAATATTTGCCGTTTTCTGCATAGACATGCACTTCCACATTGAAATTAGAACTGAACCAGCGTTTCAATTGATCTTCGCTGCCGCAGCTCCAGAGAATGCTCCTGTACAAAATACGACTGTTTTCCAGACTATAAGGCAGACCGCTGATATAGACCGCGCGTCCTCTGCCAAAACCATGTGCCGCCATCTGCACTTCCTGATTCCTCTGGACAAGAATCTCTGTTCCTTCCAGAGCATAAATATTTTTCTTGCCCTCGCCGAAATCCACCGGTCCCGTTGTATCAGCCAGAATAAAATGCTCCGGGTGTTCTTCCCAGTTATATTTATCATAATTTAAGGTAAAGCCCGTTTCCTTTTCCACACCAAGTACACTGGCAAGCTGGAAGTAATGCCCCTGATACTGGTGGCCGGAAGGCTCGCCGACACCGATCAGACCGCCGCCTTCATAGACAAACTGGCGGATAACCGCTGAAACTTTTGCATCCTCCCAGACCGCGCCTCCTGTGTGGGCCGTATCCCCGTCCCCCACATTGATGATCACATCAAATTGCTTCAGAGATCCACGATCCGCCTTTATATCATCAAAGGATATGAACTGCACGTCAAACGGCGCGCCGGAAAGGGCCTCGATGATCCCTGCATAGCTGTAATTCTGCTTATAATACAGCGCATGATGAACCATATGGCATCCCCAGCTCCGGCTTCGTCCCCAACTGTTTAATACGGCCACACGCTTCAGACAGAGCGGTTTCGTGCCATGAATATTGTCGTACAGTTCACGGAATTCATGACATACCGTTTCCACATAATCAATAAATTCAGGAAAATCCAGTGCCAGCTTCAGATAGCCGCCATAACCAATGCGGTCGATGGGCTTCCTCAAAATAGCCCTTCTGGCCGTCACCCAGTTCTCTTTGGCTTCCTTTACCGGATCCCCGCCCTCATGAAACGTATCCGGAAAGAAATACGGCAGGAAACGGCCTTCTGTATACCGTACCCCCGGAATATCAGAAATTAGCCGCAGCGTACTGCCGTTTCCCACACTGCCAACAACTGCATCCAGACCGATTTCTCCAAACTCCGGCATAAACGGCTCCGTACCGATCCAGTGATCCCCCAGAAACATCATGGCTTCTTTGCCGTATTCATGGGTAATTGCTGTCATTTCCGCCGCCAGCTTTGCCACTTCACGTCTCTGAAAAGCCTGAAAATCTTTAAATTCTTTACTCGGAACGCGATACTGATTATTATAATAGCCCTGATCGATCACGTATTCCGGCCGGAACGGATAACCGGCCTCCCGCTCAAACTGTTCAAGAATATACGGACTTACTGATGCCGAATAGCCGTACCAGTCCACATACTTTTCACGTTTTAATTCATCAAAGATCAAAGTAAACTGATGGAAAAACGTTGTATACCGTATCACATTCACATACGGATGGGACTCGCAGAACCGGCGCAGACGTTCCATCGTGTAAGCATGGGTCTTTGGCTGCCGCACATCAAAAGTCATCTGATGCTCAAAATCTTTCCAGTCATTGGTCACGGCATTATACATATGTACCGGATCCCAGATCAGATAAGCCAAAAAACTCACGGTATATTCATGAAACAGTTCCGGCTTATGCAAAATAACACAGCCGCCTGCTTCATCGTATTCCCATCGGTCAGCAGCAAAAACCTCTCCAGTCGAACGGTCCACCACTTCCCACCAGCGTTTGATATCGTCATGCGTATTCACCTGCATCAGCTCACCGGATATACCTTTCATCAAAGGAATACTCAGGGTATCCGCTGCCGCCGTGTAAAATCCGCTCATGATATAGCATTGCTGCACTTCATCAGGATTTGCCTTCGCCCACGCATTATCTTTTCTCGTTGTATAATAGGTCGCATAAATTTTCGCCCCGACCCTGGTCAGTGCGTCAGGAAATTCCGTGCCATCGCAGTCCCTGATGGCATCGGCTCCCCAGCGTTTCAATAAATCAATCGTTTCCGGCACCACATCCAGATTCGTTGGTATTGTTACACGTCCCGTTTTCTTTGCTTCTCTTTCCACTGCCTGTTTCTCTCCTCTTAGCCTTTTTTCTTTGGTGTCTCAAATGGTTTGTTATAGACTGACAATGCTGCTAAAAGAAAAACGACCCCGATCATCATCAGCCCAAGTCCGGCCGCCTGACCTGTCATCTTCCATCCGGCAATGACAAGAAAAAGTCCGGCAATAAAGAAGGCTGCGATTAAAACTATTCGTAATCCCACATGTTCTTTCCAGAATTTCATTCGATCACCTTATCCTTTCAATCCGCCGACAGTCATACCCTGCGTCAGCTTACTCTGTACACAGATGTAAAGTATCAGTGTTGGCAGCATAACCAGTACAAGCCCTGCGTACATGATACCATATTGTGCCGCCGATTGCTGGGCCTGCATTAAATTTAACAGTCCGACCGGCAGCGTCTTTGAGCCTGTGGCTGAACTCATCAGTGTCATGGAAATAATATATTCATTCCAAAACGACAGGAAATTAAATAAAATCACCGTGATAATGGAAGGCTGCGCCATTGGGAAAATAATCTGGTACATGGCTTTGCCATAACCGGCGCCGTCAATATAAGCCGCTTCCTCATAATCATGGGGCAGCGTGACAAAATAGCCGGACAATAGATAAATCGTAAACGGCAGGGCCGTCGATGCATAAACAATGGCCAGTACCACCAGATTGTTTAATAAAAATCCGCTGCCGACAATTTTTTTCAGCCATACATCACCGTCCCGAAGCATCAGGAAAATAGGAACAACGATGTAATTCACATTGATAAATAAGCCTGCCATAAAACAGGTTTTTAAAAATTTCTGTCCGCGGAACTGGAATCTTGCCAGACAATAAGCCGCAGGCAGCGCCACGACCAATAACAGGATCAGTGACAGCGCCGTCACTATCACTGAATTGATCATGTACTCACCCATCTTGGCTGCATTCCACGCATCCACAAAGTTCTGCCAGTAAAAGCCTGCAGGCAGCGCCCACGGATTGCCGTAAAACTCGCTGTTTTGTTTGATGGATGCCATGAAAACCCATGCCACCGGAACGATGATCGTAATTGCCAGTGAAATAAGCGCCACATAAATAAAGATTTTATACAGGCGTTCGCCTGAAATGGTTTCTTTTTTATTTTTCATAACCGGTCTCCTTAAAATTCCAGTGTTTCACGTTCCGTGACTTTGTTGACCAGTGCCGAAAGCGCAAAGGAGAACAGGAAAATCACAACCCCGATACACATACTGTAGCCATACAAACCCGCGTCCTTCTGGCTGTACATATAGCTTAGCGCAACCTCGGAAGCGCCGTTCGGGCCGCCGGAAGTCATGGCTTTGACAAAAAGGAATGCCATATTGATTGTAGAAATAATGAAGAATGTCAGTGTTGTACGGATGTTTGTCCAGATCAGCGGTAATGTCAATTGGAAAAACTGCGTCAGACGCCCCGCGCCATCCAGACTTGCGCTCTCGTACAGACTTTCCGGCACACTGGACATGGAAGCCATGTACATAACCATATAATAACCGATGGCCTGCCATACCATGGCAATGATGATGCTGACCATGACCAACGATTCGCCCTTCCACAAGATAGGGTCTTTCATTTTATAAAATAATCCAATGATGCTATTGAGCATACCGTTTTCCGGCTTGTAGATGGCCGAAAAAATACCTGCGATAACAACTATAGATAAAATATTCGGAATATAAAAGATAATTCTGAAGAAATTCTGCCCTTTGATATGTTCCCTGGTCAGAATTCCCGCAAAAATCAAAGCAAAAGCAAAGGTAATAATGGTGACAAC
The DNA here is from genome assembly GCA_964447245.1 of uncultured Coprococcus sp. Lineage (GTDB taxonomy): Bacteria > Bacillota > Clostridia > Lachnospirales > Lachnospiraceae > Coprococcus_A. The sequence continues at coordinate 5,550 of CAYURX010000023.1, forward strand.
AACCACAAGCAAAATCATATTCTGCATGGACCGGATAAATTTGGTATCCGCCATCAGCATCTTAAAATTATTCAGACCAACAAAGGTCTCCGTCGGCGTATAAGCCCCTTTTTCGTAAAGAGACATCCGAAAGACATTAAATGTCGGCAGAATCATAAAGATAAAAAAGAGAATAACAGCCGGTGCCAGGCAGATCATCAGGAAACGTTTCAACTCTTTCTTTTTATTCATGTTTTTTCCTCTCTTTTCATTACGTCTGCGTTTATTCAAAAACAGCGGCGGACATCATGCCTGCCCGCCGCCAATAATCAGTCGTTCTTCATATAAAGTTTACTTTAAATTCGCGCGCATCTGATCGCTTGCGCTCTTAACGCCTTCAATCCACTGTTCCTCTGTCATTTCACCGGAAACCAGTGAGTTCACAGGATCAAAGAAAGCTGTACGGACTTCTACACCCGGAATTGCTTCGAATGCAGCGAAGTTACCCATCGCTGCCTTGGCGCCATTGTCATAAATGGAATAGAACATCACATTATCGCCTTCCAGTTTATCAGCAATACCAAGTACCGGCTGGATAGCGCCGGCTTTTGCAAAGGCTTCGCATGCAGCATCACTGTAAAGGAATGCAATAAACTGTTTAGCGGCATCCTGATTCTCAGCGCCTGCCGGAATCCATGCCTGCTCAAACCATGTATAGCTGTAGCTGTCGCCGCCGGCCTCTACTGCAGGAAGGGCTGTCATCCCCCACTCGAAACCATCGGCACGAGGAGCTTCTGCCATCTCGCCTACGATCCATGTACCGTTTGGCATAAAGATTGCTTTATTATCAAGCACGAGCTGCTGATTCTGTGTGAAATCCTGATCGTTGGCCTGAGCCGGTGTGATTGGATTTGTGTAGGATGCAAGTTTTGCAACAATATCAAAGCACTGTTTGGCTTCCGGTGTATCCCAGATACCTTCTTCATAATTTGTTGCCTTATCAAAGAACTCAGGTCCTCCAACAGAATACATTAATGCATAGAAGAATGCGTCAAAATAACCGGTTGTCGGATATGTAAACAGATAAATACCTTCTTCAAGGGCTTTATCACCAAGTGCCCACATTTCATCCCATGTTGTCGGAACTTCCCATCCTTTTTCTTTCAGCAGGCCGGCATTGTAGAACAAACCGCATGGAGAATAGAACATCGGCGCAAGATAGGTCTTGCCGTCACCATAAGGGTTGGTTAATGATGTCTCTGTAAAGCCGCCGGCGATCTTGTCTGATACAAGCGCATCCTCGCCAGGAACTGTCATGGACAATACATCCGTGATATCCGCAATCAGATTACCTTTGATAAACTGCTCTGTCAGTGCGGCTTCACGGCCTGTCGCAAGATGAATCACATCCGGATAATCACCGCCCTGCATGGAAGGCCCGATCAGATCTTCCAGATTCTTGTCTGTTGTCAGTTCCACCTGAATACCTGTCTGCGCGGTAAAAGCCTCACAAACTTCCTTCCACATATCGGAACCATAGGCGGTTTCAATGGCAGCAACCTTGATCGTCACATCACTTGCCGGCGCTGCTTCTGTGCCTGCCGCTTCTGTACCGGCTGCTTCTGTAGCTGTCGTCTCACCTGCGGACTCGCCGGCCGCCTCAGTTTCCTTGCTGCCGCTGTTGCCGCCGCAGCCTGCAAGCATAGAAACAACCAATGTCAGGCATAACAATACACTTACTAATCTCTTTTTCATACCTAATTTTCCTCCTTTTAGCATTACCAAACCCCAATTGGTTCATGTACCTTAAGTATATCGCTTTATCTGTTCTATGCAATCATTATATTGTCCCATTTTTTATATATATTGCTTTCTTTATATATTTTGCCTCGAATACGCTTTTGTATTTCTGTTTTTTTATACAAAATTGTACATCATTTTTGACACATTTTTCCTTATTTCGACATAGTTACCGTATATTTTCACTTAATCAAAAATTAATATTGTATATTATGCCCCATCCTATTATAATAATATTATCCATCATGAGTCGTTCAATCATCATCCAAAAACACGGAGGCAATTCATTCATGAGTACAAAGCGATATGATCTTATCTATGATAAAACAAGGGAAATACGCAATACGATCCGGCTTCTGTATGTCAGCTCCGCCAAATATGGCGCCGACTGGCACAGTACGCCCCACACTCATAACTGTTCCGAACTTTTTTATGTCACCAAAGGAGTGGGCCAATTCAATATAGAAGACCATACTTATCCGGTCTCCATGAATGACCTCATTATCATCAATCCCAATGTGATCCATACTGAAGTCAGTCTCAATGCCAATCCTCTGGAATATATTGCTGTCGGGGTTGAGGGCTTTGAACTCAAAGTCAGCAATTCTTCGGAAAATCCGTTCCGGATCATTAACTGCCAGAATTTCCGGGACAGGATCCTCTTTTGCCTGCATCAAATGCTGGAAGAAATTCAGAACAAACCGCACGGATATGAAACGATCTGTCAGGATCTGATGGAAATTATCGTTATTATCCTTTACAGACAAACCACCTTCTCCATTGCGCCGGCGCCGGTCAAAAAGGATGCCACGCGTCTTTGCAGAATGGTTCACCAATATATTGACACCCATTATAAAGAAAATCTTACATTGGATTCACTGGCCGAACTGGCCCATGTCAGTAAATATTATCTGATTCATACATTTACCAGAGAATACGGCATTTCCCCGATCAATTATGCGGTTGCATGCCGTATTGATGAAGCCAAACAGCTGCTGAAGAACGATGATTATACGCTGTCCTTCATCAGCCGGGTACTGGGATTTTCCTCCCAAAGCTATTTTTCACAGATATTCAAAAAGAATGTGGGGCTCAGTCCAAATGAATACCGCAAGCAAAGTCACTCTCAATAACAACAAAAGGCTGCGAACAGTTCCGTTTCTGTCTGTTGAACAAAATCAGGCAGGCTGATACCGAACTGCATCGCAGCGCATATATTTAATGGATAAAATCAATCCGTGACAATGGCGCCCGGATCAGCCATACACGGCCGATGATCTGTTCCGAATCAATGGTACCGATACTGTCCAGACGGCTGTCGTCACGATTGTTATTATAGTCATCACATAGTACAAAATATTCATCGTCCCCAAGGACAAGTCCTTCTTCCGCCACACCGGCTTCCTCGACCGGCGCTTCGTTAAATGGGATGTCGATGGCCTCATCGTTGATATAGATTCTGCCGTTTTCGATCCTGACAGTCTCACCCGGCAGGCCAATCACACGCCGGACATAAGACGGACTGTTGTCCGATGTGCCGATTTTGATGGCCACCACATCCATTCGCTTTGGCGAGCCGAGCAGATAGGTAAAGCGATTCAACAACACCACGTCTTCATTCTGCAGAACCGGATTCATCGACTGGTCAATAATAACGGTTTTCATTCCAAAATATCTGACAGTCAAAATACCAAGGACGATCACAAGCAGCAGCCCCAATAAATAGGCGCCGATATGAATGAGTACCGATTTGATTTTCTGAATTCTTTTTTGTTTTTTAGATAACGGCATCTTACGCATTGTTTATTCTCCGATTAAAGAAAAAGGGCTGCGCATGCATCATTGATGAACGACAGCCCCGTTTACTTTCTCTTGCTTCTTATTTAACTAACTCTTTAACCTTAGCCTTCTTACCAACTCTGTCTCTCAAATAGAACAGTTTTGCACGTCTTACTTTACCGCGTCTTGTAACTTCGATCTTCTCTACGATTGGAGAATGTAATGGCCATGTCTTCTCAACGCCAATACCATTGGAGTTCTTTCTGACAGTAAATGTCTCACGGTTGCTGCCGTTCTGTCTCTTAATAACAGTGCCTTCAAAAACCTGTGTTCTCTCTCTGTTACCTTCCTTAACCTTCGCATATACTTTCACAGTATCGCCTACGTTAAATGGTGTAATATCAGATTTCAACTGAGCATCTTCAATGCTTTTAATAATGTCGTTCATAATGAACCTCCTTATAATCATTAGACGTTCTTAATGCGCTTCCCGCTTCTGCAACAGAGGAACATCCTATTTCTCACGAATATTAATACTATCATATTCCATCTCCAAATGCAAGGAGTTTTTGACATTTTCTCTTAAAAATCCGGGTTAGTTCGGATAAAACGCGTAAATATCCTTCTGTATCTCCTGCGGCTTATAATCCATGGAACATGAAAATCCGCTGACAGCCGTCAGATACCGCCGGGCGGCCTGCCTTTCCATTCCCTCCAGATTGGCAATCACTATATAACCATCCAGGAGTCTGAAGCAGGTCTCCTCATAATCATCGGCCTCGCCGGGCCAGCAAATATACGACTCCCATCTGCTGCTGTGGCTCTCTCGCCTGCCTCTCAGATACACATTCAACCGATTTTCACGCAAATCCATCCGGCCGTTCATGGCCAGGCAGACGCCTTTCATGAAATACACGATCTCCTCACGCACAGCCCCGTCAAGTTCAGACAGATCAAACTCGGTCCAGACCTGCGGTGTGACTTTTCCGGCCATCTCAAAAATATCGTCAAAACACGCCGGCTTCAGGCAGACGGCTGCCGTTTCCTCCGGTACAGGTACATCCTCCTGTTGCATCTCGTTTGACTGAGCTTCTTCCGGCCCGCTGCCGTCCATGTCTTCCTCCTCCACCCATTGCAGATCGTCAAAGACAGATGTGATATGCACCCCCTCCGGGGCCACCATAAATATGTTCGAACTGATCCTGTGAATACATCCGCCTTCACAATAACAGACGCCCAACACAAAATCAAGGACACGTTGGCCAATTTCAAAGTCGCAGGCCTCCGTATTCATCATTACCGGCTGATGGCCAAAGAGTATCTGCGCAATCTCATAGGCATCTTTAAAAGCTACGGCCCTGACGACCATTACTGCCGAATCATCATGGCCCGCAGCAGCCATTTTCCGGTAATCCGACTGATACAGAACCATTTTCACAAGCAATTCCGCATCCTCCGGATGCCATTGCTTCGGTGGCTCCACTGCCTGCACCAGCAGATAATCTTTCGAAAGCTGCCTGATACAAAACAGTGTTGAAAAAGCGGCGCCGGACAGACTGTCGCTGATCCGGCGCAATGTACCTCGCCTCTGATCTTCATACAGTGCGTGAATATCCACAAGCATATTTTCCCTATTCAAAAGCCGGTTCCAGACCGCCGTTATATCTCCAAATCCTCCAATCTCTATGACCGGATAATTCTCTGAATTTTCTCTCATCAATCGTTCCAGCAGTTCCTTTCGCTTTTGGTGTTCGTTCCTCTCCAGCCAGTGCGTCATGACGGACTGATGGTAATCTTTCCAGGCACTTTCACCTGCCAGGCCCGCCCTGTAATAAGCCTGAATCCGTTCCAGATTCTCCGGCAGTGCATCCACATATCTGAAATAATCCTCCAGAGCCACAGCCAGCGCCTCCGAACAGATGGAAGGCAATAGATCCGCAAGGATACATTCTTCCATATAACTGCTGTACGCTTTCCTGTAATCTTCCTCGCAGGCCTGCGCATACTGCTCCCGGACAAGCCTCGGCAGCCGCGCAAAGGCCGTATCCGCCTCCACAATACCGTTATAAGCCTCCGGTCCGTTCTCCCCGGCTATGGAATGGGACAACAGCACCATGGCCTCTGTAATGACCTGCTGCTGTTTTTCCGACATCACTGACGGCTTCGTTTCCTCCGCCGCCATCAGCCATTTCTCCGGCAGTTCCCGCTCTATTTCACCGCATATCCCAAGGTAATCCTCATGGCAGTGCTCAACAGACGCCTTCACCGCCGCCATATCTCCTGCTCCGTCAATGGCAGACAACAATCCCGACAGCACAATAACCGCTTCCGTTGCTTTATTGAGCACATTCGTTTTAAAACGCTGCAGCCTGCCCTCTGTCTCATGACTGCCTAAACGTTCCTTCTCTGCTTTGATGGCCATGGCATATTCCATGCAGGCCTGTCTGTAACAATCCCGGATCTGCTGCTGATACCCGCTCTGCGTTCTTTTAAGGATACTCTCTCCCACTGCTCCAGCTTCCAGCGCATGATGGATCTCACAGACAGACTGACAATGCTTACGCAGGTTCTCCACGTCCGTATCAAGCATCAGCAGCAGGCTGCGTCCCCGCAGGTCTGCCATCAGTTGAAGGCATTTCACCATTTGCAGAGACTGCATCGGCCCTTCATCTATAAAATTTTTCAAAAAGGCCAGCAGAAAGGCGGCCGTTTTCATGCCTTCCCCGGTCTCACCCATCTCTCCATACAATTCCGCCTCCGCATACAGACAATGGGCCGTCAGTTCTGGATAGCGGTTGTCCACAAGTGCCAGGATACGCTCATATTCCTCCAGTACATTCCGCAGATTTTCCTGTCGGGCCTGTTCCGTCGCATCATCCGCCAGCAAAATATTCCGTCTCAGCCAGGCCATGTCCAAATGCAGGCGTACCTGTTTCTCAAAACCGGCTGCATCGCCTGTACTGTCAGATACGGCTTCGTAGAATTTCAGCATCGCGATCATCACCGGATGATAAAATCTGAGACTGGTCATATAAAGTCCCCGCCATTTGGAACACGGAAAATCTTTGTAGACTTCAATACATGCCTGGTAATCTCTCAACAGCTCCCTCAGATCGCTTTCCAGCCTGCGGCTGCCTGTTTCTTCCAGCAAATCCGTTTTGAATGCGTCCCGGAAAACTTCATCCTCCGACAGGGCCACAAGCACTTTTTCAATGCTGCTGATACAAAGAGGTTCCGCTTCATTTGACAGGATAGCCTCCCTGTCCCGGCTGTAAATGGCCGGCAGATGCATCATCAGCCAGTATTCACCTTCAAAGCCCGGCTGCAGCAGATCCGACACATGGCCGTCCTCAGCCATAGCCCAAACATCCGTCATGAATTTGGCGCAGCGTTTTCTGAACATGGCGGCGCCTTCCGGGTGAAGCTTGTGCATCTCATCCTCCCACTGCATATGGGCCAGTCCGTACAGATTGCCCCGGTCTGACCTGCTCACGCTGATAAAAGCCTGCAGATCATCCAACAGCCCTAAAAAGCGATAGGAAATATAGCCTTCCCCGGAAAGATACGCAAACTCCGCAAGAGACAGCGGAGTCCCGGCGCCAATCAATGTGTCCAGCATATTTTCGATCTGATGCACATAGTAGTCCGGGGCGCTCTTTTTCAGTTCTTCAAAATAAACAGCCAGAAGGCTTTTTTCTTTTAAATTGCCGCGAAAAGCAGGATTCATCTGATAAAGTTTTTTGTAAGCGGACAAGGTTGAAAACCGGATCCGGCCATTGCCGTCCGACAAATCCTCTTTCTCATCCAGCGAAAATTCAGCCATATACTGACTGACGGCTTCCTGATAATAAGGATTTTCCGTCATACGGACGCACTTTCCGCCAGACTCCGTTTCAATTGCGTCAAATCCAAACGACAGTTTTGCAGCACAGTTGAGCGCATCCAATTGCCCGCACAGTTGTTTTTTTGCCTCCAGCTCATGCCCCATCCTGCAAGTCAGCATGAGATAAACCCCTTCATCCAGCAGTTCAGCCTCCGGCAGCAGCTCAAAAAACCAGGAAGCATCGGGCATTTCGTCGACGCCATCCAGCACAAGCACCAGTTTTTCACGGGATGTGTATTGCCGATAGGCCTTCAGCGTCCGGTTCAGGCAATCCGCAAAGCCAAGTTTCAGCAAATGGGCGTCACTCACCGTCTGAAGCCGGCTGTAGGCCCCGTCCAGCGCACCGGTCAGTCTGTTCGGCGGATAGTAATTGCCATTTTCATAAAATCCCGGCTCAATGGTCAGAAGTATTTGTTTGATACCCTCGATCAGAATATCACGGCGGCTGCTGTAGGAAGCGTTCAAATGCCATACTCTGATGGCGGCCTCCTCCTGCATGAAATCATTCCAGCCAAAAATCGTATCCGAATACCGCAGCACATGTTCTGAAAGGATTAACTGGTCCAGTGTATCCGCAAAAGTACTTTTTCCCATACCCCTTTCAGCCTGAAACAGAAGCACCCCTTTTTTACATTTCTGTGCATCCCTGACATTTTTCATCAGCCATTCATAGAGAAACGGTATATACACAATATCCGAATGGGCCTGCAGTTTATTCTCCAGCGCCCGGATATCTTCGGATTTCAGATTATCTTCAATCACACTTCCCGCCGTCAGATAATCCTCCCTCATGTTCATCCGGGTGCGCTTCTGCATATTCCGCAGATAACCCGATAAGGTCATATCTTTATAACGGTCACCCGTATGATAATCCATCAGATAGGCCCGGCCTCTGTCATAGCCATCATAAAGGGCCAGATTGGACAGATGGCCTGTGACCAGCAGATTCATTTTTTCATAATGAATACCATTAAAATCTTCACAGGCAATATAGGTTTCCGGTGTACCGACCCGCACATGGCAGCCCTTTAACAGCCGCCCCGTATGATCGGCAAACGCTGTCCTTTGATAAAAACTCAGGCTTTCCCCGGCAATACGCCGGAACATTTTCAAAATATCGGGAATTTCTCCGTAATTCGACTCAGGAACAACGGCAAGACAGCTATGGCCCACTGTCCGATTGCGCCAGGTCACCATGCTGGTGCGGTTAAAGCAAAAGAGATCCTTGATCTGCCGACAATACTGAATCACAGACTGGTACACAGGGTCATAGATGCCGCCGTCCTTCATGCTCCCGGCAATGCGAAGACACTCAAACCATTTGCCTGTCACAAGTGTTTGTAAAGAATAGTCATAGAGCTTCCTGACTGCGGAATGCTCTTTGAAAAAATCCTGTATATTGTCCGTATTCGCGATCAGTTCATGGGTACCGTTGAACATCATGATCACCGGGATCTTGACCATCAGTTCAAATACATCTCTGATCAGAAAAAGTGTGCAGCCAATATTTCCTTCTTTGATATAATCATAAAGCCGCTGATAGGAAAGGGCCAGCGGCGCCGGCGCTTCCAGACAGAAATCCATACACCAGTATTCACTGTCCAGAAGACCCTGATGCCATGATCGTGTGATGGACTGTTCGATTTTTTCCAGTTCAAATCTTTCCCCGCAGTCAAGACACAGGGCAAAGCCTTTGTTTTCATTGCAAAATAAATTGTCTGATCCGCATTTCAGACAGATTTTTCCGGCCATATTTTTCCCCTTGAACCTCTGTATCTATCGTTTTTTAATATCTTCATTCTTCATCGTCTGTCCTTTGTTCCGCCTCAAGCCGCGACAGATATTTTTGATCCGCAGATGTGAGATTCAGCTTCACATCCTCCTGTTCCAGTAATTCAGGACGGCGTTCAAATGTCCGCTTCAGCGACTGCTCTCTGCGCCATTTTTCAATATTGGCGTGATGCCCCGAAAGAAGTACTTCCGGCACCTGCTCCCCATGCCATACCTCCGGCCGTGTATACTGCGGATACTCCAGCAGTCCATCCTGAAAGGAATCATAGGCCGCTGATTCGCTGTTGTTGAGCACGCCCGGCGCCAGCCGCGCAATCGTATCGATCATCACCATCGCCGGCAGCTCGCCGCCCGTTAAAACATAATCGCCGATGGACAGATGATCCGTCACGATCTCATCTAACACCCGCTCATCGATGCCCTCATAATGCCCGCACAAAAAAATCAGAGATTCTTCCTTTGATAATTCCTCCGCGATCGCCTGGGTAAATACCCGTCCCTGGGGCGTCATATAAATGACACGGGGCTTCTTGTCCATATTTTTTGTAATATCCTGATAGCAGTCAAACACGGGCCCCGGCTGCATCACCATCCCGGCTCCGCCGCCATAAGGATAATCATCCACATGCTTATGTTTATCCGTCGAATAATCCCGGATATTGACAGCCTCCAAATGAATGACACCCTTTCTGACCGCGCGCCCGATCACGCTGTCGGAGAGGCCCTGCAATATCATATCAGGAAATAATGTCATAACATGAAAATTCATGCGCACTTCCCCTATAAATCAAGCAGTCCCGGCATCATATGGGCCGTTACCTGCTGTTTTTCCAGATCAACATCTAAAATACATTCCTTAATGACCGGCAGCAGCACTTCTTTGCCGTCAGGCCGTCTGACAATGTAAACGTCATTGGCGCCTGTCTGGAGGACTTCTGTCAGTTCTCCAAAATCTTCGCCTTCATCCGTCACCACATGAAGACCGATCAGGTCACAGATAAAATATTCATTCTTTTTAAGCTTCACGGCCTGATCTCTGGTCACAAGAAGGTCTTTGCCCTTGTAGGGCAGAATTTCATCAATGGACTGCCATTCTTTAAATTTTAAAATAACCATTCCCTTAAAGAATTTGACGCCTTCAATATGCAGTTCCATATAATCACGCCCTGTATCAAGCAGACAGGACTTTAATTTTTTAAAACGATTGATATCATCCGTTGTCGGATACACTTTCACTTCTCCCTGCACGCCATGTGTCGAAGAAATCACACCAACCCGCAAATATTTTTCCATCAATTTTCCTTTCTCTCCCTGTTATCATACCGGACGATCACACTGCACCGTATCCCGCCAAAAATCCATCATACTGGAAAAGGGGCTATCCTATGGATAGTCCCCTTCATCTATTGCAGTATTTCCACAATAACTTTCTTGTCATCTTTGGATGCTGCGGATTTAACAACGGTACGGATCGCCTTTGCAATTCGCCCCTGCTTGCCGATGACCTTTCCCATATCCTCTGGCGCTACCTTCAGCTCAAGGACAATGGACTTGTCTGTTACGGTTTCCGTAACCACCACTTCTTCCGGATGATCTACAAGTGAGGTAGCAATGACTTCTACTAATTCTTTCATCCAAATTCCTCCACTGTAAGCGATTATTTAATAATACCGGCTTCTTTGAAAAGTCTGCTGACTACTTCTGTTGGCTGAGCGCCGTTTGATAACCACTTCTGAGCGAGTTCTTCGTTTACCTTAACAGTACTTGGTTCAACATTCGGATTGTAGTAACCGAGTTCCTCGATAAATCTGCCGTCTCTTGGAGATCTGGAATCTGCTACAATGATTCTATAAAAAGGAGCCTTTTTCTGACCCATTCTTCTTAATCTGATTTTAACTGCCATTTTGCATTCACCTCCTGATTAATAATTATTATATACTAAAAGGAAATTTAAACTTTCCTCTTTTGCCTGCTTTTGGCATACTGCCGCCAAACTGCTTCATCATCTTCTTCATCTGATCCAGCATTTTGGACAGCTTGTTGACTTCACTGATATCAACGCCCGCGCCATTCGCGATACGTTTTTTGCGGCTTGGATTCAGCAGATCCGGGTTAGCTCTTTCCTCCGGCGTCATGGAAAGGATAATGGCTTCAATGCGGCTAAACTGACTGTCGTCAACTTCAACATTTTTGAGTTGGCTGCCAACGCCCGGCAATAACGCCAGCATATCACCGAAACCACCCATGCTCTTAACCTGATTGAGCGAATCCAGAAGATCATCATAACCAAAGGCAGCTTTCTTGATCTTCTGATTGAGTTCCCGCGCCTTCGTCTCATCGATCTGCGCCTGCGCTTTGTCGATCAATGTCAGAATATCGCCCATGCCAAGGATCCTGGAAGCCATACGGTCGGGATAAAACTGTTCAAGATCGGACAATTTCTCACCCATACCGACATATAAAATCGGCTTGCCTGTCACAGCCCGAATAGATAACGCCGCACCACCTCTGGTATCGCCATCCATCTTTGTCAAAATGACACCGTCGATCTCGATCTGCTCGTTGAATGACTTCGCCACATTGACAGCATCCTGACCGGTCATGGCATCAACAACAAATATCGTCTGATCCACCCTGATGGCCGCCTGTATATTGGCCAGTTCCTCCATCATGGCTTCATCCACATGCAATCGTCCGGCCGTATCAAGAATCACCACGTTATAATCATGGGATTTTGCATGCTCAACCGCAGCCTTGGCAATATCCACAGGATTCTGATGTTCACCCATGGCAAAAACAGGAACGCCCTGTTTCTCTCCATTGACCTGAAGCTGTTTGATCGCCGCCGGCCTGTACACGTCACAGGCTACCAGCAGAGGCTTGCGCCCCTTCGCCTTCAGCTTACCGGCGATCTTGGCTGAGGTCGTCGTCTTACCGGCGCCCTGGAGACCGGCCATCATAATGACCGTCAGTTCATTGCTGTTATTCAGACGTATCTCTGTTGTCTCACTGCCCATCAGTGAAACCATTTCTTCGTTCACGATCTTAATGACCATCTGGCCCGGCGTCAGACTGTTCATCACATCCTGCCCTACGGCCCGCTCTGTCACTGAATTGATGAACTGCTTGACGACCTTAAAATTGACGTCCGCCTCAAGCAAAGCCATCTTGACCTCTTTCAGTGACGCCTTCACATCCGCTTCCGTCAAACGGCCCTTGCTTCTTAAATTTTTGAAAACATTCTGCAATTTATCCGATAAACTCTCGAATGCCATAGCATCACCTCCGGTTCTACAACTCCTCAACAATCGTGTTGGACAATGTCTCGATCTTGTGAATACATGCCAGCATCAATGGATGATCGTCCTGATGCTCAAGAATCTCATGGGCATAATGATTGATCTGAGCCACACGTTCCTTAGTATGAATAAATTTCTCTACAAGATGAAGCTTGCTCTCATAACCCTGAAGCTGCTTCCGGCATCTCTTGATAATATCATAGACGCCCTGTCTGCTGATCTGACGGTCCTCCGCAATCTCGCTCAATGAATAATCATTCAGCACAAAGTCCTCATAAATCAGCTTCTGATGCTCTGTCAGCAGTTCACCGTAAAAATCATAAAGCAATGCTTCTTCTATAAATTTCTCCATACATCACACCACCTGTAAAGTATTTTTACTTTACAGGTGGCATTATAACGCAGGATACGCCTCTTTGTCAACAGTTTTTTTATTAACTATTCGGAAACTGTAAAAAGCGCGTCGACAAACGCGTCCGTGTCAAATTTCTGCAGATCTTCGATTTTCTCACCGATACCAATATATTTCACAGGCACACCAAGTTCGGACTGAATGGCAATGGCAATACCGCCCTTGGCTGTACCGTCCAGCTTCGTTAAGACAATACCTGTGATATCTGCCGTTTCTTTGAACTGTCTGGCCTGGACAAGAGCATTCTGGCCTGTTGTACCGTCCAGTACGATCAGATTCTCACGATAGGCTTCCGGATACTCCCGCTCAATGATCCTGTTGATTTTTTTCAGTTCTTCCATGAGATTCTTCTTATTATGAAGCCGTCCGGCCGTATCACACAGAAGGATGTCCGCCCTGCGGGCCTTTGCGGCCGCAATGGCATCATAGATGACAGATGCCGGGTCAGAGCCTTCCTGACCCGCGATAATATCCACACCGGCCCTGTGGGACCATTCTGTCAATTGTTCAATGGCTGCGGCCCTGAAAGTATCCGCCGCCGCCATCACAACTTTTTTGCCGGCCTTTTTATACTGACCGGCCAGTTTGCCGATGGTTGTCGTCTTACCGACACCGTTCACACCGATCACCAGCACAACCGACGTCTGATGCTCAAATGCATAGGCATCCTCGTCCACCCGCATCTGTTCCTTGATCGTATCAATCAAAAGCTGTTTGCAGGCCTGCGGTTCTTTGATATGCTGTTCCTTCACTTTACTTTTCAGTTCTTCAATAATATTTTCTGTCGTATGAATGCCCAGATCGGCCATTACCAGCACTTCTTCCAGTTCCTCATAAAAATCATCGTCAATACTTGAAAAACCGGAAAAAATCGCGTCAAAGCCGGACATAATACTGTTGCGGGTCTTTGTCAGTCCCTGCACCAGCCGGGCAAAAAAGCCTTTTTTCTCCTCAGCCATCTTCATTCCTCCTCTGCTGATTTCTACTGATTCTTACTGATTCTTATTTGCTTAATTCACTCTCGATCAGGCTGACAGACACAAGGGTCGACACACCCTTTTCCTGCATCGTGATACCATAGAGAATATCCGCCGCATTCATCGTGCCCCGCCTGTGGGTAATAACAATAAACTGTGTATCCTTCGTCAGATTATGTAAATACTCCGCAAATCGTTTAACATTGGCATCATCCAGCGCCGCTTCGATCTCGTCCAGCAGACAGAACGGTGATGGTTTCAGGCTCTGGATCGCAAACAGCAGCGCAATGGCCGTCAGCGCTTTTTCACCGCCTGATAACTGCATCATATTCTGGAGTTTTTTGCCCGGAGGCTGCGCAATGATGATCACACCCGTTTCCAGAAGATTTTCCGGATCGGACAATTCCAGCGTGCCTTTGCCGCCGCCAAACAGCAACTTGAAAATACGGTCAAATTCTTTCTGGATCTGTGAAAACTTTTCTTTGAACTGTTTTTCCATGGAACTGTTTAAGGAATCAATGATGCCGACCAGCTTTGCTTCAGCCTCCACCATATCATCATGCTGAGTCTTTAATGTTTCATAACGTTCCGACACAGATTTGTATTCCTCAATGGCATTGACATTGACATTTCCCAAAGCTTTGATCTGACCTTTGACCTCTGAAGTCATCTTCTTCAGCTTTGCCAGAGATCCGGCCTGAAGTTCCTCTGACAGCCATTCTCTGGCACCCTGATAAGTCAGCCCGTACTCCTCCCACATATAACTGCTCAGTTGATTCCTGTTTTCTTCCAGCTTCTCTTTTTGACTGTTTAAACGGAACTGTTCTTTGTCAAGATCCCGTATCGTATCGGAAATTTCTTCACGCTTTGCAAAGAAAGTTTTGTGTTCCGCCGCATACCGGCTGCGCGCCTCCATATCGTCCTGAAGCTTTTTCGTATCTTTTTCATGCTGCGCAAGCAGTCCGGCCATCTCGCCGTCGATTTCTGTCAGCTTCTGCAGCGATCCTTCTTTTTCATCGGCCAGTTCCAGCATCTGCTGCCTGTACTGCGCCGTCTCATCCTGAAGTTTTTCAGTCTCTGAGCGGGTCCTGCTGATATTTTCTTTTGCAAACTGCTGCTTCTGGGTCAGGTTCGCATAATGGATCCGCATATCCGCCGTCCGGGTATTAAAATCCTTCTCTTTTTCGGAAACATCCGCCAACTGTCCCGTCAGCGTTTCAATGGCCGCTTCCGCCCCGTTCTTTTCAGCTTCCAGTTCTTTTAACTGTTCCGCAAGCTTTTCCTTTAACTGGCGGATTTCCTTCTGCTGCGCCCTGATCTCGGCCGTCTCCTTCTGAATATCCGCAATAGACCGGGCGTGCTCGTGCTGGCTGTCCGCCACCTGTTTCAAACGCAGGCGAACCGTATTTTCCCGCAGGGTAAGTTTTGATCTTTCGCCGCTGTTCTTTTCAAGCGCTTCCTTATTCCTGTCTTTTTCCAACTGCAATTGTTCGATCCGCTTTTTCAGCGCAAGGCCATCCTGACGCAGCTTTTCAACCCGTTTCCGCAATTCTTCCATCTCACGGTGACGCCCCAGAAGATTGCTGGTATTTTTATAGGCGCCGCCTGACAGCGAACCGCCCGGATTCAGCGATTCCCCTTCCAGTGTCACGATCCGCAGCGTATAACGGTATTTCTTGGCAAGAGTCAGAGCATGATCAATATGATCGACCACAAAAACCCGTCCCAGGAGATAGTCCGCCAATTCCAAAAACGCGCTGTCAGTCTCCACCAGCGTACTGGCCAGCCCGATCACGCCCGGTTCCCGGATGATCTGGTCGGCCTTATCCGCCTTTCTTCCGCGGATACTTGTCAATGGAAGAAAAGTCGCCCGTCCATAACGATTCTGCTTCAAAAACTGAATCATATTTTTCGCCGTCTGCTCATTGTCCGTGACGATATTGGAAATACTGCCGCCAAGGGCTGTCTCAATGGCAATTTCATACTCCCTGCGGACATGAATGATATCAGCCACAACGCCAATAATACCACTGTTTTTGCTCTTTTGCTCCATGACCCTGCGGATACTGGCGCCGTAACCGTCATACCGCTCCGTAATATTTTTAAGGGTCTGGTATTTCGCCGATTCCTCATGGAAAGATTTTTCTTTTGCCGTCAACTGTTCCCGGCCATCAAGCAGCTCATCGGCAATTTTTCTGGCCCGGTCCTGATACTGAACCTGTTCCGCCGAAAGCCGTTCCAGATCACTGGCAATCACCGCCGCTTCCTGCTCAAAGGCCGCCACCAGTTCCCCTTCTGAAGATTCCTCGCTCTGCAGAACGATCAGACGCTGGTCAAGTTCCGACTGACGGAGCTGGGCCTGCTCCTGCATGGCCTCATAGCGCTGCATACGGCCTTTAATATTGGCCGACTCATTGAGATATTCAATAATATCCGCATTCCTTGAATCGATCTTTTCACGAAGCATGGCAGCCGCAGAGGACATGGCATTCAGTTCTTCCTCCGAATGCTCCTTCGTTGTCTCCAATCCGAGACGTTCTTCCTCCAACTGCTCCAGTTCCGCTTTGAACCCATCGATGGCCGAAGCCTTTTCAGCGATCTTCTGCTCCGTCTCCTTTAAAAGCCGTTCAAACTGTTCCTGTTTTTCTTCTACACTATGGCATTTGGATGTATAAAGTTCCCGGCTGCCTTCCAGCCGCTGCTTTTCAATGGCCTGCTGACTGCATATCTCCTGGGCTTTGGCGATCTGACTGTCAAACTGCTCCATCAGCGCTTCCATTTCCGCATAGGCCGCTTTGATCTTCTCATGTTCCGATTGTGCCTCATGAAGCTGCTCCGTCACAATGGCGATTTTTTCTTCCAGAGCGGCCCCATCCTGTTTCAACTGATGAAAGGACATGAGATACATATTGGCATCATATTGCTTTAACTGCTCTCTGTATTGCAGATAGATTCTGGCAGTCTCGCTCTGCTTCGCCAAAGGGCCCACCTGTTTCTCCAGCTCATAGAGAATATCTTTCACTCTGCTCAGGTTCTGCCTTTCGGAATCCAGATTTTTTTCCGTCAGCGCTTTGCGGCGCTTATACTTCACAATACCCGCCGCCTCATCAAACAATTCCCGTCTGTCCTCCGGTTTGCCGCTCAGGATCTTGTCGATCTGGCCCTGACCGATGATGGAATAGCCTTCCTTACCGATACCTGTGTCAAAAAATAATTCCTGAATATCCTTCAGACGGCAGGTGTGACCGTTTATTTTATATTCACTTTCACCGGAACGGTAAACACGCCTTGACACGGTCACCGTATCATACTCAATGGCCAACTGATGGTCCGCGTTGTCCAGCGTAATGGCCACATAAGCAAAACCCAGAGGTTTTCTGCTCTCAGTACCGGAAAAAATAACGTCCTCCATCTTCGAACCGCGCAATTGTTTCGCGCTCTGCTCACCGAGCACCCATCGCACCGCGTCGGCGACATTACTCTTTCCGCTGCCGTTAGGCCCCACAATACCGGTAATCCCTTTATGAAATTCGAATGTCAATTTGTTGGCAAAAGATTTGAAGCCCTGTACTTCAATACTCTTTAAAAACATAGTCCATCCCCTACTGATTCTGATTGCCTTTTAAGGATACGATCGCATGATAAGCCGCTTCCTGTCCGGCCGCCTGCTTGGTCCGGCCCTGACCCTGTCCGATGACCCGGCTGCCAAGCTTCACCTGCATCACAAACAGACGGTCATGCTCCGGCCCCGTTGTGTCGATCACCTCATAGACGATCGGTTCTTTATGGTCTTTTTGCAGCATCTCCTGCAAAATTGTCTTGCTGTCCTGAAACAGGACCTTATGCTCAATGTCATTCAGAACATTGGCCATAATAAAGGCTCTGGCCTCGTCAATCGTACCGTCCAGATAAATGGCTCCGATGACGGCTTCCAGGGCATCCGACAAAATGGAATCCCGCTCACGGCCGCCGCCCATGTCTTCGCCCTTGCCAAGCATCAGATACCGGCCGAGATCAAGCTGTCTTGCGCAGGCCGCAAGGGCCGGCTCACAGACAAGGCTGGCCCGCTTCTTGCTCATCTGTCCTTCCGCCATCTCAGGAAAATTTCTGAACAGATAATCACTGGAGATGATCTCAAGCACCGCGTCGCCGAGAAATTCCAGCCGCTCATTGTGGTGGATTTTGTGCAGACGGTGCTCGTTGGCATAAGAACTGTGTGTCAGCGCCTGAAACAGCAATGTCTCATCCTTAAACGTATAGTCAATTTTTTCCTGTAATTCTTTGAGTAATGTATGATTAGCCATTGATATCACCTGCCTCCGGCTGCCTGATGGCTTCTGCGATCTTTGCCGGGATCTCCTGCTGCTTAAAAGCAATGCACTGCAAGATGGCCTGTCTGATCTCCTTTGCATTGGAACTGCCATGGGCTTTTACAACCAGTCCCTTTAATCCCAGCATCGGCGCGCCGCCGTAATCAGAAGTATCGAAGGCTTTCAATGTCTTTTTCAGTTCATCTTTGATCAGCACCGCACCGATCTTTGTCTTCAGGGAAGACATCATCGTCTCTTTGATCTTGCCGATCAGGGCGCCTGCAACGCCTTCATACATTTTCAGGATCACATTGCCTGTAAAAGCTTCACAGACAACCACATCGGCATAACCGTTCGGTATCTCTCTCGCTTCAATACTGCCGATAAAATGAATATCCTGGCACTCTTTCAGCAGCGGATAGGTCTCTTTGACAAGGCGGTTGCCTTTTTCTTCTTCCACGCCAATATTAACAATGGCAACGGTCGGATCCTTTTTGCCCATAATACTTTCCATGTAAATGGCGCCCATCCTGGCAAACTGAACCAGATTCGACGGCTTCGCGTCCACATTGGCGCCACAGTCGATCAACAGGGAAAATCCTTTGACTGTCGGAATAAGCGGCGCCAGCGCAGGCCGCTCAACACCTTTGATCCGGCCGACCAATACCTGACCGCCGACCAGCACAGCGCCTGTAGAGCCTGCTGAAACAAAAGCATCCGCCTGACCTTCCCGGACCAGTCTCTGCGCCACAACAATCGAAGAATCCTTCTTCTTCTTGATGGCAAAGGCCGGTGATTCATCATTGGTAATAACTTCCGAAGCATGGATCATTTTCAAACGTTTTTCATCATATTGATATTTAGAAAGAAGGGGCTTCACCACAGCCTCATCCCCCACAAGCATGACTTCTATCTCCGGACTGGCATTCAATGCGTCAACTGTCCCTTTAACCACTTCACCAGGGGCGTTATCGCCGCCCATGGCGTCCACAGCCACTTTTACCCGATCACTCATACTAA
>CAYURX010000024.1:0-20470 GCA_964447245.1 uncultured Coprococcus sp.
AAAACTTTCATTACTATTTGTGCCGCCGCTTGGCGGCGGAATGGAGATTAATATGTACAAGAATATTGAAAAGCAGACCGTGCTCAGACTGAAAGATCAGGTTGAATATCAGAAAGGACAGGTTGTCAGCAAAACGCTGGTACAGAATGAGGCCGTCAGCGTGACGATTTTCTCTTTTGACAAGGGAGAAGAAATCTCAACCCACGCATCCGGGGGTGATGCCATGGTCACTGTACTGGATGGTACAGGGAAATTTACGGTCGGTGGGGAAGTGTTTATATTGCATGAAGGAGAAACACTGATCATGCCGCAGGGTATTCCCCATGCTGTCTACGGTGAAGAACAATTTAAGATGCAATTGACCGTTTCGTTTTAACGGTTCTGAAAAATGAGTCGATGAGTTTTTACTGATCAACTCATTTTTTATGCAATTTATTAAGATATATAATAAATTATATTGGATTTTATAATGAAAACTGCTATAATGGTACAGAGGATGTGATCGGATGGATTTTAAACAGTTACAGTCGTTTAATGCGGTGGTTCAATTTCAGAGTTTTACAGTTGCGGCGGAAAAATTGCAGTTATCTCAGCCAACGGTCAGTACGCATGTGCGTATGCTTGAAGATGAACTTCAGACGCAGCTGGTGATCCGTACAACAAAGAATATTGAGATTACGCCCAAGGGGCGGGAACTTTATGAATGTGCGGCGCAGATTCTTAATCTTCGTGACCGGCTGCTTCAGAATTGGTCGGATGAGACGAAAAAGGTGATCCATCTGGGAGCGTCAACCATTCCTTCCGCCTATATTCTGCCGGAAGTGCTGCCGGTTTTTGGAGAAATGTTTCCGGACGTCTATTTCATCGTGAATCAAAGTGACAGTCAGGGCGTGATCGATGCGGTTGAAAACGGTGCCTATGATGTGGGACTGATTGGAATGCACTGCGCAGATGAAATGTTGAATTGCATACCGTTTTATCAGGACAGGATGGTGCTGATCACACCTGTGAATGCGCATTATCTGTCATTGCAGGCTCAGGGAGCGAAACCGGAGGAACTGATCCTGCATGAGCCGGTGATCCTGCGGGAAAATGGCAGCGGCAGTCAAAAGAGCGTGGATACGTTTTTTGAGAGCCTGGGAATTGAAGAAGGAGAACTGCATGTGACGGCCCGCATGAATGATCAGGAATCCATCAAGAATCTGGTGGCCGGAGGGCTGGGGATTTCTATCATGTCTGAAAAAGCGGCGCAGAATTTTTATGCAGAGAAAAGAATTCTGAAATTTGATCTGCCTGGATATGCGGCGGGACGACAGCTTTATATTATCTATCGAAAAAATACGGTATTGAAACCATATGTGGCGTCATTGGTACAATACGTTGTTCAATACTATCAATCAAAGTAAAAGACAGGAAGTGATAGAGATGGAAGAAAAGATTGTATTTTGCAGAAGCGGCGGCTGCACTGCCAAGCTTGGTGCGGGCGTGTTGTCACGAGTCCTTGAGAAACTGCCGAAAGGACCAAAGGATGAGCATCTGCTGATTGGTTATGACAGCCGGGATGATGCGGCGGTTTACCGGATTTCCGATGACGCGGCGATCGTACAGACGCTGGATTTTTTTCCGCCAATGGTGGACGACCCATATACTTTTGGGAAAATTGCGGCAGCAAATGCGCTGAGTGATATTTATGCCATGGGCGGTGAGGTGAAGACGGCCCTGAATATTGTCTGTTTCCCGGAAACCATGGATCTGAATATTCTGGGGGAGATCATGCGGGGCGGTTCTGAAAAGGTCATTGAAGCCGGCGGGACATTAGCCGGTGGTCATTCCATTGCGGACAGTGATGTGAAATACGGCCTGTCGGTCATGGGAATCGTCCATCCCGACAGAGTTTATGCCAATAACAGAGGTGTACCGGGAGATAAACTGATTCTGACGAAAAAACTGGGTGTGGGCATCATCTGTACAGCCAATCGTGTGGGCGAGGCGTCGGAAGCGGCCATGGAAGAAGCCATTGCGTCAATGACGACACTCAACAAATACGCGGCGGAAATCAGCAGAAAATATGAAGTGCACGCCTGCACGGATGTGACGGGATTTGGTTTTCTCGGACATCTTCATGAGATGTTGGACGGACGGCTGTCCTGCCGGGTCTATGCAGCCGATGTACCAGTCATTGAAGAAGCGCTGCATCATGCCGATGAATTTCTCCTGACAGCGGCCGGACAGAGAAACCGCAATCATGTGGGAGAATTTGTGGCGTTTCAAAATATATCCTTTGCCATGGAAGAAGTACTGTTCGATCCGCAGACATCGGGCGGATTGCTGATTGCCGTCGGGCCGGATGAAGCGGGCGATATGCTTGAGGAATTGCGCCAGGCAGGACTTCCGGCCAATATAGTCGGTGAATTGCTGTCAAAAAGCGACAGAGAGATCATGGTCGTTTAGATCAAACAAGTGATAAAAGAAAGAGAGGTCATAGATATGATTTTTGTAAATGCCATGGGCGACGCGTGCCCGATTCCGGTTGTTAAGACGAAGAAAGCGATTCAGGAGCTGAATGGACCTGGTGAAGTTGAGATTCTTGTGGATAATGAGATCGCTGTTCAGAACCTGACAAAGATGGCGAATCAAAAGGGTTATGGCGTGCGTTCAGTGAAACTGAAAGAGCAGGAGTATAAAGTTGTGATGAACATTGGCGCGTCTGCGGCATCCGCAGCGGAAACGACGGATGAGACAAAACCTGAACAGCCGGCATGTATCCCTGACGCAAGGAAAAATACAGTCGTTGTCATTGCGGCCGATCATATGGGCGAGGGTGATGATACATTGGGAAAGGCATTGATGAAGGGCTTTATTTATGCCATTTCCCAGCAGGATGAATTGCCAAAAACCATCCTTTTCTATAACGGCGGGGCCAAATTGACCTGTGAGGAGGCGCCGACACTGGAGGATTTGCAGTCGCTGGAAGCTCAGGGCGTTGAGATTTTAACCTGCGGCACCTGTCTGAATCATTATGGACTGACAGATGCGTTAAAAGTTGGTACGGTCACAAATATGTATGTGATCGCCGAGAAGATGTCCCAGGCCAGCTTGCTGATCCGGCCATGATTTATCTGGATCATGCGGCGACATCTTTTCATAAGCCGCCGGAAGTGGAAAAAGCAGTGGTGCAGGCGCTGCGAAGCATCGGTAATGCGGGCCGGGGCGCCCATGCGCCGACGCTCAATGCGGCCCGTCTTGTTTATGATATGAGAGAGAAACTGGCGGCTTTATTTGGCATAGAGGATCCGTCCAGGATCGCTTTTACATGCAATGCGACGGAGGCGTTAAATATTGCCATTCAGGGAACGCTGATGCCGGGAGATCATGTCATAACGACCATGTGTGAGCATAATTCAGTGCTGCGTCCCCTTTATCTGATGGAGGAAAAGGGCGTTGAACTGACGATACTGGCCCCTGACGAAAGGGGGCTGCTGGATGGTTCCGATTTTGAACGGCATCTGAGAGCGAATACAAAGGCGGTCGTTATTACCCATGCCTCCAATCTTTCCGGTAATGTGACAGATTTGGAAAAGGTATCAGCCTTCACACAGAAGCATCATCTGCTGCTGATCGTGGATGCGTCACAGACAGCGGGATGTCTGCCGATCCATGTGGGAAACATGCACATTGATATCCTTTGTTTCACAGGGCATAAGGGACTGATGGGGCCCCAGGGAACCGGCGGGATCTATGTGCGTGAGGGGCTTAGAGTGCGCCCGTTAAAGGTTGGCGGAAGCGGTGTGCATAGTTTTGACAGGCAACATCCGGCGGAAATGCCAACGGCTCTTGAAGCGGGCACT
Organism: uncultured Coprococcus sp.; assembly: GCA_964447245.1. Taxonomy (GTDB): domain Bacteria; phylum Bacillota; class Clostridia; order Lachnospirales; family Lachnospiraceae; genus Coprococcus_A. The sequence continues at coordinate 3,849 of CAYURX010000024.1, forward strand.
TTAAATGGACACAGCATTGCCGGACTGAATGCTTCCCTGGACTTTATTCTCCGCACAGGCGTGGACGTGATCCATCAAAAAGAGATGGCTCTGGCCGGACAATTTGCCGAAGGGGTGAAAAATCTGCCGGGCATCCGGTTGTACGGCGACTGGTCCGGGAATCAGCGGACGGCCATTGTGTCATTGAATATCGGAGATATGGATTCTGCCATGGTGAGCGACATTTTGTGGGAGGATTATGGCATCTGTGTGCGGGGCGGCGCCCATTGCGCACCTTTGATGCATGAAGTCTTCGGCACCGTCAGTCAGGGGGCCGTCCGTTTTAGTTTCTCCTTTTTTAATACAAAGGATGAAGTTACGGAAGCCATACGCGCAGTGCGGGAAATCGCAGAAGACGCAGCAGAGTGAGAAACAGACGGCATGAGAGATCCGGAGATGAGGAATTGGTACAATGCGGGAGAAAAAATTATATAAAATCATCACATTCCATACAACAACAGAAGCCATGGCCATGGAAAAACAATGCGGCCTGAACAAAATTCCGGGCAGAATGATACCCGTTCCCCGTGAAATAACAGCAGGCTGCGGATTGGCGTGGCGGATACCCGTCAGCGATTATGAAACATACCAGGAGGCCATAGAAAGGCTGAACCTTTGCTATGAACAGATCGTGGAACTGCTATTGTAAACTATCGATACAGTTCAGTCTCAGCCTTTTGATTACGGAATTTTCTGCAGATCATCACAAGTGAAACCCTTGAAAAACGAGAGACTGAACTGTTTTTCATTTTTTGGGGTTAGATTCTGTCCATGCCGATTTTTTCACAGGTCAGCGGACGTTCATTCAATTCTTCAGTGGCATAGCCAACGGCGATGGCGGATACAGTGCGGAAGCCTTCCGGCAGTTTTAAAAGTCCGGCCACTTCTTCGTCATTGAGCAATACCTGGCTGACACCAAACAGATAGACACAGGCAAGTCCCATATCTGTTGCGGCCAGCAGCATGTTTTCAACGATGCAGCTTGCGTTGGCGCCAACGATCACTTCTTCATCCGAAGCCTGATTGGATACATAAATCACCGTCGGCGCACCATAGGTCGGGCAGGCTGTTTCGTCACCGACGGCAGCGGCGAATTTTGCGTTGATTTTTGCGAGAACCTCCGGTGACTGGACAACGGTCAGGTAGACATGGTCAAATTGTCCCAGGCAGACCGGAGCAGCGTTGGCTGCTTCAAGGAGGGTCTTAAGTTCACTTTCTGTAATCTGTTTTTTCTGATAACTGCGCACGGACTGGCGGCGCGCCAAAACATTTTTAAATTCCATAAAAATTTTCCTTTCGTCTCTTGATTTGTGAATGATTTCATAGTATATTTTTTATACTTGGTATATGTATTATTTTATCAGTAAATACCATTGCGTCAACTACTGAAAAAAATAATATATAGTATGGAAAAGTATACCTTGATGAAATGATTACAAATTGCGGGAGTGTGATGGAATGGAAAGATTCCGGTCAGTTGAGAGTTATATTGCGTTTATGCAGGCCCACCCTGAGGTCACAACGTGTCCGATTCGGTATACGTTGAATGTTGTGGGCGGTAAATGGAAAATGTTTATTGTTTTACAGTTATTTGGTTCGGAGAGTATGCGTTTTGGACAGTTGTCCAGAGGGGTGGAGGGCATTACGAATACAATGCTGTCCAATTGTCTCAGAGAGCTGGAGCGTGACGGGATCATCATGCGGGAGCAGTTTAATGAGATCCCTCCCCATGTGGAATATCGTTTGACAGAGACAGGCAGAACCTTATCAGGCGTGCTGCTGGCCATGGCCAATTGGGGGCTGCACCGTCAGGAACAGCAGGGGCTGTCTGTGAAGGAAGGAGAGTAAATGATGAAGTCATCCGGTGAATTGCGCACAATGCTGCGCAGTATTGACCATAAGAGTTATCCGGCTTATAAATCTCTGGCCGGAAGTTATCAGTTCGGAAGTTTTGTTTTGGGGATCGATCATGTACAGGGCGATCCGTTTGCCTCGCCGTCGAGTGTGCATGTGGAAGTGCCGCTTTCGGCTGCCGGGTTTCCCGAAGCTTATTATAAAGAAGATTGTACGAGGATCGCGCTGCAGGATTTTCTGGTGAGAGGGGCGGACAGACAGTTTAGCGCTTATAATTTTAAGGCAAAAGGTTCCGGTAAGAGCGGGCTGATCTCCATTAGCCGCTGCGGACAGGAGATTTTGGAGCGCAGCGCCTGTGCCATCACGGAGAAAAATATTCTTCTTCGTTTTCATGTAGGATTTCCGGCTTTTGGGCGTACCATTAATGCCGGAGAACTGGAAAAGATATTGTTTGAATTTCTGCCCCATTGCATCGAAAACAGTTTGTTTTATCAAAGACTTGATGGCCGGAAAGTGGAGGCTGTGATTCATCTTGCCGAAGATCAGGCGGCCGTGCGCCGGATTCTGCGGGAGGAAGGTTGGGTCGCTTTTGTGGCCGATGGCGCCATATTGCCAAGAAAAAGCGGAGTTTCCGATCTGCCGATGGCGGACAGTGTACCTTTTGAAGCGCCGGCTTCCATGGCGGGTGTTCTTGAATTGCCCCACAGGGGAAAAATCAGGGGTATGGTGATACCAAAGGGGATCACCCTCATCGTCGGCGGTGGTTATCACGGAAAATCCACCTTGCTGGAAGCGCTGCAAAACGGCGTGTACGATCATATTGAGGGAGACGGCCGGGAATTTGTGATCACCGATGAGACGGCCGTGAAGCTTCGGGCGGAGGATGGACGATCCATCCGTCAGGCGGATATCTCCATGTTTATCAATGATCTGCCAAATAAAAAAGATACAAGGTCATTTTCAACACCGGATGCCAGCGGCAGTACGTCTCAGGCGGCAGGCGTTGTGGAGAGTCTGGAGGCGGGCGCCAAATTATTTCTGATCGATGAGGATACATCGGCGACCAATTTCATGGTGCGGGACGAACTGATGCAGCAGGTCATTTGCCGGGAAAAGGAACCGATTACGCCGTTTCTTGAGCGGGTGCGTGATTTGTATGAGCAGGCGGGTGTCTCAACGATCCTGGTTGCGGGGAGTTCGGGCGCTTTCTTTTATGTGGCTGACAAGATTTTACAGATGGACTGCTACCGGCCGGTGGATATCACGGATCGGGTGAAGGCATTGTGCAGCAGCCATCGTGCGCCAGGAACGGAAGCGCCGGGATTTGCCATGCCGTCTTTTGAACGCATTTTATATAGAAGAAAAGGAAATAGCAGAGACAATGGACGGGGTGAGCGAAGGGGCCGTGATGGCCGCGGCGCAGATCACCGACATGAACATATGAAAGTGAAAACCTTTGGAAAAGACAGCTTTTCACTGGACAGAGAGACAGTGGATGTGCGGTATGTGGAACAGCTTGCGGATACGGAACAGACAAGCGGGCTGGCCTGGCTGCTGCGCTATGGTCTGGAACAGATGGCCGACGGCAAAAAGACAGTCAGCCAGATGGCGGATGGTCTGATGGATCTGCTTGAGAAAGACGGCTGGCAGCCATTTTGCAGCTCTTATGTACCGTGCGGGCTGGCAAGACCGAGGATCCAGGAACTTTATGCGGTTTTGAACCGGTATCGTGGATAGTCATGGGGATCCTGTGCGGCCATGACGGCCGAATGGTGATCAGTGATGGCGAATCAATAGATGATTGAAGGAATAAAAATATGTTGAGAAGATACGAACTATGGTTGGATGAGAGCGGACAGTTTGAAAATGAAAAAATGCTTCAGCAGCGCAGTTTAAAGCCTTCCCTGATCGGCGGGCTGCTGATTCGCAAGGAAAATGCGGACAAAGTTGATCTGGATCATCTGATCGACAGCAGCCGCAATCATGCCATGCATCTGACAGATGCGGATAAGAGAGAGTATGTCCTGCCGATTCTTGAATGTATGCAGCAGACATGGCAGGCCCGGCAGGTTATTTTTGAAAATGCGGAATATGAGGAAGAAGATTCGAACCGTCAACTCTATCTGCGGATGATGGCCGAGGGGCTTTTGCAGCTTCTGCAGACGCTCAATGCGGAAACTGAATCGGTGATTCTGGATGTGCTGATAGCCAGACGGCAGGATATGCGTGCAATGCAGGGACGCAGAGAGATCCGGGAGATTGAATATATACGGGCGCTGAAGGAGCAGATCGCAGTCAGAAAGAAAAATCACAGGATTTTTCTTGATCGTGACAGTGAACTGCGTTTTGCGGTCCGGCCGGCCGGAAGTGAACCGAAGCTGCAGATTGCGGATTTTGTGTGCAATACACGATTGACGAGGGACAGTAAGGCATTTGAAAATGTGCGGGACCGGGTGGATGCGCTCTATGAGAATGCCTGTATTTTTTCCATGTCTGAATTGAGTTCCGCCAATTATATCAAAAGATGCCTCGTTCAGGGAAATTTGTCCGATGCCATGATGGAACTGTATACAACGGAGGATGCCATTGACAGGGATGCGGCGCTGGGGCAGCTCAAAGGATGGATGGCGCATACCAGTTACCACCTTGTGAAGGCCCAGATCAACCAGAGTATTTCGGATATTATGACGTATGCGGCATGCACGGAAGATTTTGAGGTGGGAGAAGATTTGCTGAGACGGATTGCCCATGAGTGGATACCGGTGCTTCGCAGTCAGCATTTGCCTTATAAGAAATTTGAATTGACTTTATTGATCCGGCTGACGGATATGTATCTGGAGGAAGGCGATATTCTGGCTGCGGGCCGGGCGATCACAAGATGCCGTGAAGTGCAGAAAACATTGGGAAACCGTATGGAAAACTTAAAGATCAGTTATCAACTGGCAGAGGCGGAAGCGAAACTGGCGATTAAAAGTTTTGATTTTGAGAGTGCCGGCAGGATAATGGCAGAAACGGGTGAAAGTATGCGGCATATCCTTCGTGCAGTCGGCGAAGACGGGTATTTTGGCGGATGGAGCCAAAATGTGAGATCCTCTTACTATGGGGATATCCTTGGGATACAGATCGAAGCCATGCTGCCGCTGCAGCGCAGAGAGCCTGACAGTTATGCGTCTTTGTGCCGGCTTTCTGACCTGGCCATGTCTCAGTATCCGGAGATCGAAGGTGAACTGGAACGGCATCAGATGCTGCGCAGCCGCATTGAAATGCTGCAGTGCGACTGCAAAAAAGCCCTTGGCTGGCTGATGCGGGCAGCGGCTTTTCCGGCAGAAGATCTGTCTGTGGAAGGACTGAAAGATTTTCTGGATCATATCAGTGATTCAGAGAATATCGGCGGCTGTATGGATTATCTGATGCATTATCTGCTGATCATGGCTGAGGCCGGAAAGCAGAGGGAGAATTTTGCGGATACGATGTATCAGGCGCTGAAAAAACAGCAGCGGCTCATGCAGGCCGCCGGGCTGAGTCCTGAATATAAGCAGTCTTTCTTTAATTATGAAGTGGATATAGAGGATGTGAAGGAAGAAGATACGGGTATCGCCTATCATCCCCAGGAAATCATTGACTGGCAGTACGCATTGGTCCTTACGCAGAAAGAACGCTTCAGAGAAGCGCAGCAGTATTATAAAAAAGCGTTGGATATATGTTTCCGGTTTCCAAATTATCATACATTGTGGATTATAGGTATCGGAATTATGGCGGATGATATGATCTGTATGAAGCAGGCGGGAGATCAGGCGGCCGTGAAAGAGTTATACGAAAAAATGTTAAACAGGCTTGAAAGCCTTTGCAGGGCCCAATTGCCGGAAACGACGATGCAGCTTGTGCAGCAATTGCAAAAGAAGGCCGGATCCTGCCGGAACAGGAAGGGTGAATGGATGACGGCACCGTTAAAAGAGATGGTGTCTTTGATTGGTTACTAATACAGAATGAGGAGGAATGATAAAATGAAGGAACATGTGACAAGAGAACAGGCATTTGACCTGCTCAAACAATATAATAAAGAGGCTTTTCATATTCAGCATGCGCTGACGGTGGAAGGCGTCATGAAATGGTATGCCAGAGAATTAGGTTATGGTGAGGATGCAGATTACTGGGGAATCGTCGGACTTTTGCATGATATTGATTTTGAGCAATATCCGGAAGCCCACTGCATCAAGGCACCGGAAATTCTCAGGGCCGCCGGAGTCGGAGAGGATATTATTCATGCCGTATGCAGCCACGGCTATGGCCTGACAGTGGATATCAAACCGGAACATGAGATGGAAAAGGTACTCTATGCGGTGGATGAGCTGACAGGACTGATCTGGGCGGCTGCACTCATCCGTCCGTCCAAAAGTGTGCAGGATCTGGAACTGAAATCTGTCAGAAAAAAATATAAAAGTGCCAATTTCGCGGCCGGATGCTCAAGAGAAGTTATTGAGCGGGGAGCAGGTATGCTTGGCTGGGAACTGGGCGATCTGATTCAGAAGACGATTCTGGCCATGCGCGCCTGCGAGGCGGAAGTAGCTGAGGCCCTTCAGAAAGAGGTATAAAATGGCTGATCAATTTACCAGAACAGAGATGCTCATTGGCCGTGCAAAGATGGAGCGGTTAAAACGCGCGAGAGTTGCGGTGTTTGGCATCGGCGGTGTGGGCGGTTATACGGTGGAGGCACTGGCCAGAAGCGGTGTGGGACAGCTTGATCTGATCGACAATGATAAGGTATGTCTGAGCAATATCAACCGTCAGATCATCGCGACTCACAAAACTATCGGCAGCTATAAAGTAGACGCGGCAAAAGCACGCATTCTGGACATCAACCCGGATGCAGTCGTGAATACTTATTGTACCTTCTATACGCCGGATACGGCGGCGGAGTTTGATTTCACGCGCTATGATTATGTGGTAGATGCCATCGATACGGTGACCGGGAAGCTGATGCTGGCGGAGCAGGCGAAAAAAGCGGGCACGCCGATCATCAGCGCCATGGGTGCAGGCAACAAAATGGACCCGACGGCTTTTATGGTGGCGGATATCGGGGAAACCTCCGTCTGTCCGCTGGCAAAGGTCATGCGGCGTGAATTGAAAAAGCGCGGCATTGAACATCTGAAAGTTGTGTATTCCAGGGAAAAACCATTACGCCCGATATCCGGCGCCGAAGAAGAAGCGTCCTTACGTCGGGCCACACCGGGCAGCAATGCCTTTGTGCCGTCTGTGGCGGGCCTGATCATTGCCGGGGAAGTTATCAAAGATTTACTGAAGTAAAGTATTGACAAACGGCTGCAGAAGGTATATAATGCCAATAACAGATAATTCCTAGTAAACCAGTATGAAAGGTAGGTAATAATATGTCAAATATTTACAAAGGTACGCTTGGTCTGATTGGCAACACGCCTCTTGTGGAGGTTACGAATATTGAGAAGTCGCTGGGGCTTGAGGCGACAATATTAGTGAAACTGGAGTATTTCAATCCGGCAGGCAGCGTTAAGGACAGAATTGCGAAGGCAATGATCGAGGATGCTGAGGAAAAGGGCATTTTGAAGGAAGGATCCGTGATTATTGAGCCGACGTCAGGGAATACAGGTATCGGCCTGGCGGCCATTGCGGCAGCGAAAGGGTATCGTATCATTTTGACAATGCCTGAAACAATGAGTGTTGAACGAAGAAATATCCTCAAGGCTTACGGGGCCGAACTTGTTTTGACAGAAGGCGTGAAAGGAATGCCGGGGGCTATTGCCAGAGCGGATGAACTGGCAAAAGAAATTCCGAACAGCTTTATTCCGGGACAGTTTGTGAATCCGGCCAATCCTGAGATCCACAGAAATACGACAGGCCCTGAAATATGGAAGGATACGGATGGACAGGTGGATATTTTTGTGGCAGGTGTTGGTACAGGCGGTACGCTGACGGGAGTTGGCGAATATCTGAAATCGCAGAATCCGGATGTAAAGATCGTTGCAGTTGAACCGGCCGGTTCACCGGTACTGTCCAAAGGAAAGAGCGGCGCCCACAAGATCCAGGGTATTGGCGCCGGATTTGTGCCGGAAGTTTTGAACACGCAGATTTATGATGAGATTCTTCCGATTGAAAATGATGACGCCTTTGCCGGCGGCAAATTAATCGCAAAGCAGGAAGGTGTTCTGGTTGGTATTTCTTCGGGTGCTGCCTTATATGCAGCGATCCAGTTGGCAAAACGTCCTGAAAACAAAGGAAAGACGATTGTGGCATTATTGCCGGATACAGGTGACAGATATTATTCAACACCGCTTTTTGCAGAGTAAATAGAAAAAAACAGGGGTGCTGCTGTAGGCAGCACCCCTGTTTTTTTCTTCCATGATGGTAATCTTCCAATTATGATATTTTTTTTCTTTAACTTATGGCATCCATTTTATAAATGTGGTATACTCATATATGCTGGTGAGGATTCATCAATGATAGACAGAGAGGTTAAGATAATGCTGAAAGAAGAAAAGATCCGTTGGATGACGAAGGCTTCCATCTATGAGAAACGGGAAGGCCGGACTGATCTTAAACGCAATGAATATTTTTTTGGAGATTATGTCAGGATCCATTTGCTGAAGAATCTGATATGTGTGACCATTGCCTATATTTTGCTGGCGGGTATCTATGCTTTATATAAGATTGAGGATATATTTATGATGGCGGCCAATCTTCAGATCAGTACGCTGCTGAAGGAAATGGTGCTCATTTATCTGATTATTGTCATTATTTATACGGCGATCGGGATTATCCTGTATTCATGGCGGTATCAGTCAAGCCGCAAGCGGGTGAGAAGATATTATCGCATATTGCGGCATATTGATAAAATCGGGGAACAGGACCATTAGATACAGGAGGATAAAAGATGACTGAACTTTTTTTGATGCGTGAGAAAATAATTCGTCTGATTCGTGAATATGAGACATGGTTTTTAATTATCGTAAAGTTTGTTGGCATGATGTTTGTATTCAGTTATGTCAATAGCAGTCTTGGCTATTTTGAGAGACTGGACAGCATGGCGGTCAATGTGCTGCTGTCTTTGGTCTGCTCCATTATTCCGGGAAGTTTCAGTGTGTTCATTGTGGCGGCTGTGATCATGGGGCATATGGTGAAGCTGTCGGTGCTGCTGGCAGTGCTGGTGCTGATCGTGATGGTGATCGTTTATCTGATGTTTTTAAAGTTTGCGCCTGACCAGAGTGTGGTGCTGCTGGCGGTGCCTGTGCTGATGCAGTATGATCTGCATTTCATGGTGCCGATACTGGCGGGAATGTTTTTTACGCCATATGCCGTTGTGCCGGCGGTCATCGGTTTGTTTATGGTGAAATTTATCGGTTATACCTGCGAGGCTGTAACGTTGACAGGTACAGGCATGACTTTTAATCTGGACGGTATCGTGGCTGCGTTGAACAGCATTATCGGCCAGGTGACAGATGATAAAGAAATCTGGCTTTATGCGGTGATTGCCGCGGTTACCCTTGCGGTCGTTTTCATTATTGGCCAGTTTTCCTTTGATTATGCATGGTACGTGGCAATTGTAGCCGGTGCGGTAGCAGAGATCGCTGTGACTTTTTTCTGCGCGGCGGCACTCAGTGTCAATGTGAATATTGTCGGTGTGATTATTGGTACAGTCATTGGCGCATTGCTGGCGGCTGTTTTGCAGTTCTTTAAATGTGTGGTGGACTATTCCCGCAAGGAATATGTGCAGTTTGAGGATGATGAATATTACTATTATGTGAAGGCGATCCCAAAGATATTGGTGACAGAGCCGGAGAAAAATGTTGTGAAGATGAATTCAGGCAGCAAGAAGGCTGCGGCCGGTAAAGAGGATGATGAGGCCTGATCGCAGTGTGAATTGATGGAACAGGGGGCTAAGATGTATGAGCAGTTGGTTGAGATCTATTGTCAGTATGGGACTGCCTCAGTCATTTCATTTTAGTTATATTATAGAGATATTGATCCTTGCAGTTATTATTTATGAGTTGCTGATTTGGGTCAAGAATACACGCGCATGGACGCTGCTCAAGGGAATCGTTGTTGTTTCCGTATTTGCCCTTGTGTCCTATTTTTTCCATTTAACGACACTGACATGGCTGATTTCCAAGACGGCCGGCGTGCTGGTGACAGTTGTGGTGATTGTTTTTCAGCCGGAACTGCGCCGGGCTCTGGAACAGTTAGGAAGAAAGAATATTATATTTTCCATATTCGGGCCGGCCACGGTGCGGGCTGAAGAAGATAAACGGAGTCTGGAGAAGATCAACGGCGAGATCGTCAGGGCTGTTTTTGAGATGAGTAAGGTGAAGACCGGAGCCCTGATCGTCATGGAGAATCAGGTGATCCTGAACGAATATGAGCGGACGGGTATACCGATTGACGCACTGATCTCAAGCCAGCTTTTGATGAATATATTTGAGCATAATACGCCGCTGCATGATGGCGCGGTTTTTATACGCAATCAGCGTGTGGTTGCGGCGACATGTTATCTGCCTCTGAGCGATAATATGGAACTGAGTAAAGAACTGGGCACAAGGCACCGGGCCGGTGTTGGTATCAGTGAAGTTTCTGACAGTATGACGATCATCGTTTCCGAAGAAACGGGGGCCGTTTCTATTGCGGAGGGCGGCAATCTGACCCGCAATATTACGCCGGATGGCCTGAAGAAACGTCTGGCGGAGCTGACGCCTGGTGTTGGAGATGTGAAATTAAAGAAGCTGAGGGGAATGATCAAAAATGAAAGAAAAGCTGACTCATAATTTTAGCTTTAAGCTTTTGTCATTGGCCCTTGCGTTTTTGTTGTGGCTGGTGGTACTGAGCATTGAAGATCCGGTGACGACGAAAACAATTGAAGAAATTCCTGTGACGGAAATTAACGGTGATCAGATCACGGAGGCCGGCAAAGCCTACAGCTACACGGGCGGGAATACGGTGAGCGTGAAGATTAAAGGAAAGACTTCAATTGTTGACAGGCTGGGTAAAAGTGATTTCCTGGCTGTGGCCGATCTGTCGACGATGTCGATCACAGGGGCCGTCATGGTGGATGTCTCCTGTCCAAAGTATCAGCAGTTAGAGATTACGCCTGTGGGCAGCAGCACGATGCTGAAGGTTGAGATAGAAGATCTGGAAGAAAAGTCTCTGAATGTCAAGGTGGAAACAATCGGTGATGTGGCGGCGGGTTATTATGACGCGCAGGGCATTGCCACACCGAATCTGGTGAAGATATCAGGCCCGGCATCCGAAGTTGACAGGGTGAATGAAGCAGTGGTCTATGTAAATGTCAGCAGTTTTAATGTGACCGATATTACGACGAATGCCACACTGGAACTGCTTGATAAGGATGGCGAGAGCATATCCAGTTCGACATTGTCGGTATCCCAGTCGAATATTGAAGTGACAGTGCCGATCTACCGTACAAAAACAGTGCCTGTGAATTTCAGTATTACGGGGCAGGTAGCGGATGGTTTCCGCATGGTTTCGGCGGATTACGAGCCGAAGGAAGTGACGGTAGCAGGGAGAAAAGAAGATCTGAATAAAATTGATGCTGTGACATTGAAGGATTATGATGTGACAGGAGCCAGCGGCGCGATTGAGGATTCTATCTCAATTGAGGAAAATCTGGCGGAGGAATTGCCGGATGGTGTTGTGCTGGAAGACAGAGCCGCAACGGTGGCGCTGGTGGTGGATATTCAGAATGTGGTTGAAGCGGTTTTTGAATTGCCGTTAAGTAAGGTTTCTCTGAAGGGGAGCAGTCAGGCATATTCTTATATAAAAAGCGGAGAGCAGATTTCCGACAAGACGGTATCGCTGAGGGTCAGCGGTATTGCCAGTGAGGTCAATGAGCTGACAGCCGACAGGCTGACAGCTCTGGTCGATGTCACAGGTTTGGAGGAAGGGGAATATGACCTTCCGCTGACCGTCTTTTTCGATGAGGAGACGGATCTGGAGATGGCGGAGGATGCGGTTGTCCATATAACGGTAAAAAAAACCGTCAGTGATTAAGTCTATAGTATTTGAGGGAGGAATACGTACAATGACGAGGGCGGAAATACTGGTACATAATCCATCAGGGCTTCATTTGAGACCGGCGGGTCTGCTGTGCAAAGAGGCGATGAAGTTTAATTCCCGCATTACAATTACAACAAAGGGAATGACAGCCAACGCCAAGAGTGTTCTAAGCGTGCTGGCGGCCTGTGTCAAATCCGGAGATACGATTGAGATGGTCTGTGAAGGAAGCGACGAAAAGGAAGCGATGGAAGCGTTGAAGAACCTCATCGACGAGGGACTTGGCGAATTATAGCGCGTCAATGAAACATTCAGTACTGGCATTTTGAAGCACAATACGGACAGTCTCTGCCTGCAAAACCCGTTTTTCACGGAGTGGGAACGGGTTTCGCAGTGATGGCTGACCGAAATTATGATCAAAAATCAGAAGGCTGAATAGTTTCCCTTCGGACGCTGAATTGCAACTCTGTACTTCGGACGCTGAATTGCAACTCTGTACTTGACATACGGATTTTTTTTTGGTAAAGTCATTAAGAGGCATTCTATGCTTGGGAAATTGATTGTAAAGGAATGACAGACATGGGGTTAATATTTTAAGTCCAACATTGTTTAAATTAATTGTATATGGTGTGGTCCTTCGACTCCAGCGCTCATAGATCGCAAGATATGATACAGGCTGGAGAGAGGTCTGCAGTTTTTTAAAGCTGATGGGTGTCCTTGGCTTTATTTTGCTGTCATTTTACTGTTCTGGTTTAAAGTGACAGCGTATGGTACACAATTACAATACAATAATGGAGGAATGATAGAGATGTTAAATTACAAAAAATATAAAAGAGTACCTGTATTGCATTATCCTGAGAGGCAGTGGCCGAATAAGGAGATAGAGAAAGCGCCGATCTGGTGCAGTGTCGATTTGCGTGACGGCAATCAGGCGCTGATTGAGCCGATGGTTGTTGAAGAAAAGATTGAATTTTTCAATTTGCTTGTCAAATTGGGATTTAAGGAGATCGAGGTCGGTTTCCCTTCTGCTTCTCAGATCGAGTATGACTTTTTAAGAACATTAGTAGAGAGAAATCTGATTCCTGATGATGTCAAAGTACAGGTTCTGATCCAGTGCAGACCGCATCTGATCGAGCGGACATTTGAGGCTATTCAGGGATGTAAAAATGTTATTATACATATTTATAATTCCACATCCACGCTGCAGCGAGATGTTGTTTTTCATATGAATCGTGAGGAAATCAAGCAGATCGCGGTTGACGGAACAAAAATGGTCAAAGAGTATGTGAAGAATTTCGACGGCAATATTCAGTTGGAATATTCACCGGAGAGTTTTACCGGTACAGAGATGGATTTTGCTCTGGAAATCTGCGAAGCCGTCAAAGAGATCTGGCAGCCGACCGTTGAGAATCCGATCATTTTCAATTTGCCGGCCACAGTAGAGATGACAACACCGAATGTTTATGCGGATCAGATCGAATGGATGTCTACCCATTTTACAGAACGTGAAAAGATCATTCTGAGTATTCACCCGCACAATGACAGAGGCTGCGGCGTAGCGGCCTCAGAACTGGCTCTGCTGGCCGGTGCCGACAGAATCGAAGGTACATTGTTCGGCAATGGTGAGCGTACAGGTAATGTGGATGTTTTGAATATTGCTTATAATATGTTCTCGCAGGGCATCAATCCTGAATTGAACATTGAGAATGTCAATGAGATCGTTGATGTTTATGAGAGATGCAACAAGATGGATATCGATCCAAGACATCCGTATGCAGGCAAGCTGGTATTTACTGCTTTCTCCGGTTCCCATCAGGATGCCATCAATAAGGGTATGCATGCGATGCAGGAAAGAAATTCACAGATTTGGGAAGTGCCGTATCTGCCGATCGACCCGGCGGATCTTGGAAGGAAATATGAGCCGATCGTTCGTATTAACAGCCAGTCCGGCAAGGGCGGCGTTGCATTCATCATGGATCAGTATTATGGATTCAGACTGCCGAAGGTGATGCATAAAGAACTGGCCGATGAGATCCAGGCTATTTCCGAGCGTCAGGGAGAGGTATCACCGTCACAGATCATGGATAAATTCAGAGAAATGTACATCAATGCGAAGTATCCATTACACTTCAAGAAGATGAAGATCACCGATATCCATGAGACGGATGAAGGTTATGATACAAAGGTTTCATTGACCTATACATTTAAGGACGAATTAAAAACAATTGAAGGCTACGGCAACGGCCCGATCGACGCGGCAAAACATGCATTGTGCCAGCAGGCCGGTTTCAGAACAAAGCTGACAATGTACGAGGAACATGCGCTGACAACGGGTTCCGATTCCCAGGCAGCCACCTATATTGAATTGATGAATTCCGATACAGGTGAAAAGGCTTTCGGCGTTGGTATCAGTTCCAACATTAACCGTTCATCTGTCCGTGCCATCTTCAGCGCAATGAACAGATTGTTTTTCAGAAAATAATTAAGCGATGGATTCTATTGTATAATTACAGGAATGCTGCTGTATAATGAGATTTTTAAAGTCATTGACAGCAGCATTTGCTGCGTCTGGAGGCGGATATGGCGGAGGAACGGGAGAAGCTGCAGGCCTATATTGATTTTGTTTATGCTTTCTATGGATTTGGCATGTGGGCTGTCTGTGATCGGACGACGGACCGGATCATTGGCCGCTGCGGTCTGAATGTGATCCAGATTGAAGATGATGTATTTGTAGAAATCGGTTATCTCATAGAGAAAGGCCAGCGGCGTCAGGGGCTTGCGTCGGAGGCTGTCCGCGCGGTCCTGGATTATGCGGATGAAGAACTGGCACTGGATGAGATCGTGGCCTGTATCGATCCTGATAATCGGGCTTCCATAGGACTGGCCCGTCGATCAGGCTTTGTCTGGCAGAGAAATTTTAAACGGGCGGACCGGATGATGTGTTTGTATCAACGGACAGCAGGTGCCGAATGTGCAAAATAAATATCGAAAAAATTAAAAAAATGTTACAAAATCACTTTCAAATTATTAAATACTGTGTTACAATGTATGCAGTTAACGTCAACGGGTCGTTTTCACCCGATTGTAATGATAGAGAATACAGCAGATTGAGTTGAGGAAGAAAGGTAATGGAAGTGAAGCAAATGAAGAAAAAGATACTGGCAATGCTGATGATTGTGTTTTTATGTTTACCAGTCATGGTGCCGGTGACGGCCAGTGCTGGCAGCACATCTTATAAAAACTGGTTACAGAGTGATTCTGGCTGGGGAAGTATCAATCTTGGCCGAAGCAGTTATACGATGAAGTCATCGGGATGTCTGGTGACGTCGATCGCGATGCTGATCTGTCATTCAGGGAGCGCGGACGCGTCTTCGTTTACACCGGCTACACTGGTGAATCATCTGAACAATAACGGCGGTTTCACTTCCGGCGGTGCCCTCTATTGGGAAAAGGTGAACGGCGCCGCAGACGGATTCTATCTTGTGAGCTGGAAGGAAAGCCTTGCGGGCATGACCCAGGCGGAGAAGACAGCCAAGATGGCGAAACTTCTGGAAGACGGGTATGCAGTGATTATTTCTGTTCGCAACGGCGGCCACTGGGTAGCCCTTGACCGTATCGAAGGGGATAAAGTCTATATGATGGACCCTGGTTCAAACAGTACAGACCTGTATGCAACCTATGATGCGTCTGGTGTGGATCGTCTTGCCCTGTACAAGGGGAAGAATCCATGCGGCAGCGTAACGGGCAGCCAGAGCGGATCCTCTGGTTCCTCCGGCGGTTCATCGTCTTCGAATCAGACAGGTAAGGTGAATTGTTCCAGCCTTTATGTTCGCTCCGGCGCGGGCACCAATCACAGTATTGTGACCGCCATCAGCAAAAATACGACGGTTACCATATTAGGTGAGGAGAAGGACAGCAAGGGGGCATTGTGGTATAAGATCAGCGTCAGCGGCAAGACCGGATATTCCAGCGCCCAGTATATAACAGTGGATGGTTCCGGTTCTTCCGGCGGTTCATCGTCGGGCTCTAATGGTTCAGAGACGACTTCCGGCAGCGGGATTGTGAACTGCTCGACGCTGAATGTACGGAAGTCGGCAGGCACCGGCTACAGTGTGGTGACGACGATTTCCAGAAATCAGGCTGTGACCATTAAGAGCACAACAAAAGACAGCAGCGGCAATACGTGGTATGGCGTGGAGTTTAAAAAGTCCGGCAAGTCATACAGTGGTTATGTATCCGCAGAATATATAACAGTGAATAAAGATTCCAATAATGGCGGCAGTTCCTCAGGCGGCGGCAATGAGACTTCCATCTCAGCCGTTGTCAATTGTGACGTTTTGAATATGCGTTCGGATGCGGGCACAGGCAATTCGCTGATTGGGTCACTGACGAAGGGTACAGCCGTGACGATTACAGGTGAGAAGAAGGATTCCGGCGGTACGATCTGGTATAAGATAGCCGTCAACGGGAAGACCGGTTATGTGCATTCTGCTTATCTGACAAAGAAAGACAGCGGCAGTTCCGGCAATACATCTTCCGGCGGCAGCAGTACAGGTTCCGGCGAGACGATGACCGTCGCTTATGACGCAGTCAACGTGCGCAGTGGGGCCGGTACTTCCAAAGGTGTTGTAACCGTTGTGTATAAGGGCGATCAAGTGACAGTGACCGGACAGGATAAGGACAGCAGCGGCAGT
>CAYURX010000024.1:20480-24687 GCA_964447245.1 uncultured Coprococcus sp.
CATCTTCCGGTAAGACCGGTTATATCCGGTCAGACCTTTTGTCAGCCGGCGGCAGTTCTTCCGGTAATAACAGCGGCAGCAGCAGTAGCAGCGGTTCCGGTGAAAAGATGAGTGTCGCGTATGATGGCGTCAATATGAGAAGCGGCGCCGGTACGTCCAGGAGTGTTGTGGAAGTGATTTACCTTGAGGATACACTGACTGTTCTTGGACAGGATAAGGACAGCAGCGGCAATACATGGTATAAAGTGAAGGCCTCCTCCGGCAATACCGGTTATATCCGGTCGGATATGCTGAAATCAGGCGGATCTTCCGGTTCATCATCGGGCAGCTCAGAGAAGACAACAGGCAAGGTGACCGGCGGCTGGCTGAATGTCCGCAGCGGTGCAGGTACTTCCAATAAAGTGCTGGAGGTTATACCGGAAGGCACAAAAGTCAATATTCTTGACAGCACAACGGATGGCAGCGGCAGCAAGTGGTATCATATCACTGTCAGCTATGGCGGCAGCAATTATGACGGTTATGTTTCCGCGCAATATATTCAATAATATCGAAAACCTGTGGTAAATCTTGTTTTATCACAGGTTTTGATTGTTATTTTTCGAAAATAGGATTATAATGAGTTATAATTGCATTTCAAGGAGTCGATATCGTGGAAAATAGAGAACAATATAAACGGCTGATTATGTTTTTTGCGTCAACCTTGATTTTGCTTGTGCAGGTGGCGATTTTCTATTATATATGGAACAGATATTATAATTACCGGTCAGTCATCGGCGCGCTGTACTGGCGGAGGGGTAACTGGGCCCTGATGGGAGTTTATGCGTTTATCAATTTTTTCTTTTCAAAAATGTACGGCGCCTACAAGGTTGGTTATCTGAAGGTTTCAGAGGTGATCTTATCACAGATCCTGTCGGTGCTTTGCTGTAATGCGGTGACTTATGTGCAGTTGGCTCTGATCGGGCGGTGGCGTTTTACGGCTTATCTGGAGCCGATCATCCAGATGACCATTTATGATGTGGTCGCCGTGATGATCTGGGTCGTTTTCATGCGATGGGTCTATGCCAAGATTTATCCGCCAAGGCAATTGCTGCTGATTTACGGAGACATCAATCCAAAGGCGCTGATCCGCAAGATGACCTCCCGAACGGACAAATACAGTATTGTGGATATGATCAATATTTCTGAGGGATATGATCAGGTGATTGAGCGGATCAGTCAGTATGAAGCGATCGTGATCGGCGATATTCCGTCTTTTTACCGCAATAAAATATTGAAATACTGTTTTGAAAAGTCCATACGTTGTTATAGTATTCCGAAAATATCCGATATCATGATTAAAAGTTCCACGACTATCAATTTGTTTGATACGGAACTGCTTCTCTTTAGAAACCGGGGACTGACAGCAGAACAGAGATTATTGAAGCGGGCTTCGGATATCTTTTTCTCCTGTCTGATCCTGCTGATTTTTTCACCGATCCTGGTGTTGGTGGCGCTGGCCATCAAACTGTATGACGGCGGCCCGATCCTGTACAGGCAGGAACGCCTAACTTATGACCGTAAGATTTTTATGATCTATAAGTTCAGAAGCATGCGTGTGGATTCTGAGCGTTCCGGGGCGGAGCTGGCCAAGAAGGATGATGACCGTATCACACCGGTAGGCCATATTATACGAACATTGCATATCGATGAATTGCCTCAGCTATTTAATATTCTAAAAGGCGATATGGCTTTTGTGGGACCGAGACCTGAACGGCCGGAGATTGCCGAATTATACAGGAAAAGCATACCGGAATTTGATTTCCGCCTCCGAATGAAGGCGGGACTGACGGGGTATGCACAGGTTTTTGGAAAATACAGTACCACCCCTCTGGATAAATTGAAGCTGGATCTGACTTATATTGAAAACTATAGTTTGGCTCTGGATATTATTATTATCATGCAGACGGTGAAGATTCTGTTCCAGAAAGAGAACTCCGAGGGATTGGAGGCCGGACAGAAGACCGCATTGCGAACGGAGGATAAGAATAAGGTATGAGACTGACAGATGAGAAAATGCAGGAAGGCGGTGTGCAGGTATCGGTGGTGATACCTGTTCATAATGGGGCGGCCTATATTGGCAGGGCCCTTGATTCGGCACTGAATCAGACAGTTCCCCTGGAGATCATTATTATAGATGACGGTTCGACAGATGGTCTTGATGAGGCGCTGGCGCCTTATCTTGGCAATCCCTGTGTCCGTTTGATTAAGAATCATCAGAATATCGGTGTGGCCGAGAGCCGCAACAAAGGTGTCCGATCCGCGAAGGGGACGTATATTGCGTTCCTTGATTGTGATGACTGGTGGGAGCCGGGCAAATTATCGAGACAGCTTCAGCTTATGAAGGAAAAAGACTGTGTGCTGTGTGCGACGGCGCGGCGGCTGGTGACGGCGGACGGGCATCCGACGGAGAGAGTGATCGGCGTGAAGACGATGCTGACTTACCGGGATCTGCTGTTTCAGAACCCTGTGAACTGTTCGTCTGTCGTTGTCAGGCGGGATGTGGCGGTGGCTTTTCCGATGGCCCACGACGAATGTCATGAAGATTATATCATGTGGCTGCGGATCCTGAAGCAATACGGCAGGGCCTGCGCGATCAATGAACCGCTGTTGAATTACCGTCTGAGCGCAACGGGTAAGTCCGGCAGCAAATTCAAATCGGCCAGAATGACCTATAAAGTTTACCGGCATATGGGGTTTGGTATGGTGAAATCTCTGTTATGCTTTATGGGATATGCATTGAACGGTGTCAAAAAATATTATCTACATATTTAAAAATTTTCAGTTTTATAAATATGTGTCACAATCTGTCGCTTAAGTTGGTTTAAGTAGTAGAAAGCTTGGCGGGAGGCAGATTGATGGCTGCACAGAATTGTACGAATGATAAGGATGAGACACAGGAAAAGTTCACGATTCTTTTCTGTACCTATGGGAAGGCGCTGAAAAGAAAAGCTTACAGTATACTAAGAGACAGCGGATGGGCCGAGGATGCCGTGCAATGGACATTTTTGAAATTGCTGCGGCATATGGATAAAATTGACGATCCGCATGGTGAAAGAGCAAGATGTTATCTGTATACCATACTGGTGAATACGTGCTATTCCATTTTGAAAACAAATCAGAAATATTGTCTGATGGATGATGAAACCATGCAGATTGATTGTGGGATCCGGATGGTCAGGAATGACAATTCCGTGGAGCACATCGTCTGCGAGGAGATACTCAATGATGTCCGCAAGATACCGGAGATTTATTCGAATCTTCTGATTCTCCATGCGGTCTATAGCTATACCCTGCAGGAGATCAGTGAAATGCTGGAAATCAAGCCTGCAACGGTGAGAAAGCGGGTAGAGCGGGGACGGAAGATGCTGGCAAGAGTAAAAGATAAATATTGCACATAGTGCGTGAATCGACAAAGGCCGCTGCGCGATGCAGCGGCCTTTATGCGGGTGCGCCCGGCGGCGCATGTTTCTGCCCGATGATCATCAACATAAAATAACAGATGGTTTATTAATAGCCGGATTCGTAATATAAATCATCGCTGATCTGCGTAACAGTCGAAGAAGGCATATAATCCTGATTGTCAAACAGATAAGCGTGAAGTTCACGGACATTCTGTTCGAAGCCTTCAGCAAATACATAGCTCAGACCATCGGACAATGAACCGGTGGTTTTCTCAAATGGAAAACCGGATTGGTCAGCGATGTTATAGCTGAAAATATCTTTGGCCAGAGAAATGATCTCTGTGCTGGAAAGATTGGTATAGATCTCCGGGAAAACGGTGTCCACAATATTCAGCAATGTGCCGATATCGGCTGTTTTGGCTTTTTCAAATATCTTGGATAAGACAATACGCTGGCGTTCCGCACGTTTGAAATCGCTGTCGATCTTACGGATACGGGCATAGGCGGTTGCCTGTGTGCCATTTAACAACTGATAACCGGAAGTTTCCACATGGGGTGAATCGGAACCGGTGACTCTGTTCTGCTCGTCGATCAGGGCGTTGATCAGGCTGAACTCAGCATCGCTCAGATCGATCTCGATACCGCCGATGGCATCAATAATTTTGGCCAGGACGCCGAAATCGACAGTTGCAAACTCTGTAATATCCAGGTCGAAATTTGTATTCAGCATACTCATGGATAATTCCGCGCCGCCATAGGCATAGGCA
>CAYURX010000025.1:0-23817 GCA_964447245.1 uncultured Coprococcus sp.
TGCTCTGAGCAACAGAAGGTTTCTCCACCAGCACCAATTTAAGGTCCATTCGCATTTGCTCCTTTCCTGGCAATAAAAAATAGGCTTCGCCTATTCAACTCCCCTGCCCCTCAATCTTTGAGGGGTGGGTTTCTTTTTGTTACTTTTTCATGCATAATAGTCTTATGAATGTATTGCAAAAAATTTTTACCGACTATTATGATGAAATTAAATATACTCTTCATCCCAGGCATACTGAGATGGAAAATATCGATAAGATGATCCACTGTGGAGATCCTTCTTTTGGTGGTGCCATGTATGGCTGCCCTCACTGCGGAAAGCTTAAATTTGTTCCTTTCCGATGTCACAGTCGTTTTTGCCCCACTTGTGGTAACAAATACGCCATGGAACGCTCTACCAATATGTCCTTTAAACTGATCCGGGCTTTGCATCGGCATTGTGTTTTCACAATTGATGAAAACCTTCGCAATTACTTCCTCCAGGATCGTTCCCTGCTCAACTGTCTCTTCCATTCCGTCCGCAGTGTTGTTTTACGCATGTTTTTTCAATTGAATAAATCCAAAAACTTTACTCCTGGTTTTATCATGGTTTTGCATACTTTTGGCCGGGATCTGAAATGGAATCCTCATATCCATTGTCTGATTTCTGAATGCGGATATAGTGATGATGGCTTTTGGAAAAATGTCAATCATTTTCCTTATACTTACCTTCGCAATGCCTTTCGTACCGCACTCCTTAACCAGTTGGAATCCAAAATCGGACCTTCTTTTAAAAAGGTAAAAACGAAATGCTATACCGAACACAAACAGGGTTTTTATGTTTATGCCAAACCCAATAAATGTGACCCTAATACCGTTGTCAAATACATTGGACGTTATCTTGGCCGCCCTGTTATTGCTACTTCCCGTATCGATAAATATGATGGAGATATGGTTACTTTCCACTATAACCGACATGAAGACGACAAGTATGTGGTAGAAACCATTCCCGCCATGGAATTCATCCAAAGGCTGATCCGGCATATCCCGGAAAAACATTTTAAAATGATCCGATATGGCGGTCTCTATGCCAGACATCGCGATATAGATACCAAACTGAATCGCATCATATCCAAAGAAAAACAACCTGTTTTTCGCAGTTTTCACCGATGGAGAACAGCGATCCTTTCTTCCTTTGGTTATGACCCACTGGTATGTCCTAATTGCAAAAATAAAATGGAATTCCTTGAACTCTACTACAAACACCAGCGCGTTTCTCTTGAAGAATTGTACGAGAAAGCAATGTCCAAATCTCGTGGAAAGCGTTCCTCTGCATAAATATATGTGTTATACTTCTCCAAAAGGAGGCATGTAACATATGAAACCAAACATAGAGGAACTGCGCAAAAAATACATTGAAAATCCTCCAGAAGGAATGACATCTAAGGACATTCGCCTCATGAGCGAAGATGAACTTCTGGATATGGATTATTTCTTAAATGAAGATGACTTATTTTCTGACGAGGCCGGTGTTGAAGGCTTTTATATCTTCTAACATCTCTTTCGTCTTGTTGTCATGTTTAAACACATGTTTATCTAACATACGTTCGGTGAACATGTGTTTCTTTTTGTGCTTCTGAAAATCGGAATTTCCTATAAAGTGAAAAGAGAACGCTTTCAGGTATAAAGCCTGAAGGCGTTCTTCTCTTTGTGGTATAACCCAAAACAAGGAATATTCTTATAACCGTCTTTGCAAATACTTTCAACAAATGCAATAAAGTTTTCTTTCGGGAAAATCCCCAAAAACATTGTACTCACTATTTACTTTATGTTATACTATGTAAAGAGCCATTCAACAGACGAGCTATATTTCAAAACATAGCAAAGAAAGGACTATCCTATGAGCAAATTTGATGAAGAAATGAATGCATTCGATGAAGAAGAAATGAATGAATTTGATGAAAACGCAGTGAACATTGTGACCCTTACAGATGAGGACGGGAATGACGTTAACTTTGAATTTCTTGATCTCATTGAATACGAAGGCCATGATTATGTCGTTTTGCTTCCGACCGAGGAAGATGAAGATGACGGAATGGTCGCAATTCTTGAAGTCAAAGAAGTTGATGATGAAAATGAAGAATATTTAAGCGTTGATGACGAAGCGATATTAACCGCCGTTTTTGAAATCTTCAAAGATAAGTTTAAAGATGAGTTTAATTTCACGGATTAACCTAATCCGATTCTACTGCAAAAGGGCCGCTGACCCTTTTGCTTTTCTTCTATATAAAATACCTTCTTTATTGCAATACCTTATCCGGCGACGCAAACAATGCGTTGGAAATCACCACTTTGCAGATCTGTGACGTTCCGTTGACAATAGTCAGCAGCCGTGAATCCCTCACAAGCCGCTGGGCCTCGCTCTCAGAACGGCATCCGGCACCCGCATGGATCAATAGTGTGTCATCGCAGACTTTTCTGCACATTTCTGAAGCTGTCAGCTTCACCGCCGCCGCTTCCACTGTAATGCGCAATCCGGCTTCAGCCCGTCCGGCCACGTGATACAGCATATTTCTTGAGGTCACGATCTGCGCATACATTTCGGCAATCGGAAAAGAAACCCCCTGATAGGACGATATGGCCCTGTCATAATGCCGACGTTCCCGCGAATAGGCCACCGCCAGTTCCATGGCCGCCTGCGCAGTCCCCAGTGACATGGCCGCAGCCGCCATCCGCCCGTAATTCAAAGCCTCTTTTATAATAGGATACCCGCCGTTTTCTTCCCCGATCAGAGCATCCGCCGGCAGTACACAGTTGACAAAATCAACCCGACCTGTCGGTGAATTGTTAAATCCCATCAGTTTTTCTCTGAGGCTGTCATTGACCCCTTCAGAATGGGCATCCACATAGAACAGGCTCACATTCCGGCTCCGGTCACCAGCGTTGGTCTTGGCCGCAACAATATAGCCATCTGCAACGCCCGCATTGGTAATCCAGTATTTGCTGCCATTTAATATCCATCCATCCGCCGTTCTTGCTGCAATTGCATGAAGGTTGAAGGCATCGGAACCGCAGCTCTCCTCACCAAGGGCAAAGGCCAGTATCTTCTTCCCGGCAATGGCCGGCACCAGCCATTCCTTCTTGTGATGATCGTTCACACAGAACCGCAGCGGATAACAGCATTGCAGCATCTGTACATTCATAATCGCTCCAAGAGACGTCATTCCCCTTGATATTTCCTCCAGAAAAATCAGTCCGTCTATCAGGGAACCGCCACGGCCGCCTAATTCCTCAGGGAAAGGCAGACCGCAAAATCCCAGTTCACTCATTCGATTCACAATATCTTTCGGGAACTCTCCCGTCTGATCCAGCTTCGCCGCCACCGGACGCACTTCGGCATCCACAAATGCTCTGATCTGCTCCTTCAGCGCCTGCTGCTCATCCGTCAATAAAAACATCCTGTCGCTCCTTCCTCGAAATAATCACCGTTCCCCGCGCATAAACAGTGCTGTCATCATACAGTTCCAGCAACAGCATACAGGAATCGTCCCCCTTCTTATCCGCTTCGCTTGATATTTTCAGATAACTGCCCTTCCAATCACCGCACAGCATATAAAAAGAGCCTACTTCACACTCACAGTTCCCACTGAATAGTCTGCGTCCATGAAGTCCCGCTGCCTCAACCATCAGAGAAATCCAAAAACCGGACGGACGTACGATCTGACTGCCTGTCATTCCAGGGAATGAAGCCCGGCACACAAGATGCTCCTCCGTCTGATCAGCATAGCTGTCCTCCACTACCGGCACGGGCTTTTGAGAGACATCCGCCGCCGGGGTATGCAATAAATAATAACGCAGAAGCTCATTGGCTGTGATAATACCGCTCACTTCGTTCTCCCGTGTCACATAAGCAATCATGCTATGCTCTGCAATCATACGTTCCGCCAGAACCGACAACGGCGTATCCTCGTCCACCACCAGGCACTGGCGCTCAGCCTCCGGCATAGAAGATATACGGCAGGTCATTTCCGCAGAAACGACCTGCATGGCATCCACCGTCCCGCATATCTGCCGGTTCCCATCCACAACCGCGCACCGCGACAATAAATCAAATATCCGGCGATAGGATCTGTACCAATCTGCCACCACATCATCACGATACAAATAAACCGGCGTATCCATCCAGTTGCCTGCCGTATCCGAAATCGACGTCCCGGCTGCAGGAAACGACGGCCTGCCCACAGGTAGCTGCCCGTTCTCCCCGACCCTGACAGTGCCGGACTTCGGTTTCGACTGTACCAGTCCGCACTCTTTGGCACATTTTATCGCCTTATAAGCGGTACCCTCACTGACAGACAACGCCTGCGCAAGCTGCCGGACAGACACCCGCTCTCCCGGTACCAGTGCCTCAATATATGTCAATACCTGTTCCATCTTGCCGATCATCCGGGCCTCACCTCTCCTTCATCCCTGTCTGCCGATCTATTGCCGTCAATCTTTCTTCTATTATAATATAATCATTCATATAATTTCAATATATAACAGTTAAAAATATATTTTTATTATGCGAGCATTATATATTCTATTCTGTATTATTGCTTTTTCTAATATACACTTCAATTTTAGAAAAATTTGTGAATTTTACCGTAAATCATTGACAATTTATATTACAGAATAGTATAATATAAACATAAAACTACAGTTTAATTTTATATCCATTATTATTTTCAGGGAGGAATTTATATGGAACTTCAAAAACTTATTTACACTGTAGAGGACGGGATCGCCGTCATCACCATGAACTACATGAAGAATCTGAACGCCATCGACGAGCAGATGGCTGATGAACTGATGTATGTTGTGGATGCTGCTGAAAAGGATCCGAATGTCAGAGTCGTTGTCCTCAAGGGCAGCCCGAAGGCATTCTCCGCAGGCGGTGATATCGGCTATTTCTATCAGCTTATTCAGGCTGGCGGTGAAGTCAACATGGACGGTCTGATCGGCAAGGTTGGTATCGTTGCGGACGGCATGAAGAAGATGAGCAAGATCGTCATTACATCTGTTTGCGGCGCAGCAGCCGGTGCAGGTGTCAGCCTGGCCCTTGGCGGCGACTTCATGATCTGCGCAGATAATGCCAAGTTTATCCTTGCTTTTGTTAATCTCGGACTTGTTCCTGATACCGGCGCTACTTATCTGCTGTGCAAGAGCATCGGTACCGCACGGACGATGGAACTGGCTGCTACAGGCCGCCCTGTCAGTGCAGAGGAAGCAAAGGCACTCGGACTTGCATACAAAGTTACCACGAAGGAAGAACTGGACGAAGTAACGATGAAATTTGCCCGTAAGCTGGCCGCTGGTCCACTGCTCTCCTACAAGAACATCAAGAAGCAGATTTACGACGCAAGCTATGGCGATTACAAGAAATGGCTTGCCGAAACAGAGATCCCTACCCAGCGCGAATGCGCAGCGTCCATGGATTTCCAGGAAGGCTGCAAAGCATTTATGGAAAAACGCAAAGCTGTATTCGAAGGCAAATAAACCGATTTTGCAGTTTGATTTTATGGACGCCACGGCAATGGCGTCTCCAGATACAAATTTAACCAATTGACGAAAGGTGGTAACCAATTTGAGATCAAAAGTCGTAACAATGGAAGAAGCCCTCTCTAAGTTCCAGGATGGCCAGACAATTTTGTTCGGTGACTGGCACGGAGAACTTTCCGCAGAAGAAATTATTACCGGAATGCTTGAAAAAGGCGTTAAGGATATTCATGCAGTCGCAGTTTCCGGCGGTATGCCTGACCAGGGCGTTGGCCGTTTAATTAATGCACACCGTGTTTCCAGCCTCGCCACGACCCATATCGGTTTGAACCCTGTTGCCCGCGATCAGATGTTTGCAGGCGAACTGGATGTTGAATTTATCCCGCAGGGTACTTTCGCTGAGAGAATCCGCTGCGGCGGAACCGGTCTTGGCGGCTGCCTGACTCCGACCGGTCTTGGCACTGAAGTTGCAAAAGGCAAACAGGTACTCAATATTAACGGCAAGGACTATCTCCTTGAACTGCCGATTCATGCAGATGTTGCAGTCATCAAGGCAGAAAAGGCCGATACAGCAGGCAATATCTCTTTCAGACTTACCGGCCGCGCAACGAACAGCTACATGGCTTTTGCAGCCGATACTGTTATCGTTGAGGTTGAGGAATTAGTCGAAGTCGGTGAGCTTGGCCCTGATGAAATCGATGTGGCTGCTCCAATTATCGACATGGTTTATGTCAGAACCGGTGAAAAGAAACCATTCTGCCCAATGTGGCAGCGTGCGAAAGCAAAGGCAGAAGCCAAGGCTAAAGCGAAAGCAGAAGGAGGTAATCAATAATGGCAGGATTAACAGGACGCGCACTCATTGCATCCCGATGCGCAAAGTTCTTTAAGGATGGCGATTTTGTCAATCTTGGAATCGGCGTTCCTTTGATGTGTGTAAATTATTTGCCTGAAGGCGTTGACCTCTGGCTTGAAGCTGAGATTGGTATTGTTGGCTGCGGCGCTTCCCCAAGCTGGGACGATGCAGACCCTGACCTGATCGACGCAGGCGGACAGCCGGCCTCCGTCATCAAAGGCGGCAGTGTCTGCGATCATACAACATCATTCGCATTTATCCGCGGCGGTCATATCGACGCAGCCGTACTTGGCACCCTTGAAGTTGACCAGGAAGGCAACATTGCCAACTGGACGATCCCTGGCAAGCTTGTTCCAGGTATGGGCGGTGCCATGGATCTGTGCGCCGGCGTTAAAAAAATCGTTGTCGCTACCGATCATTGCGAAAAGAGTGGAAAATCCAAGATCCTCAAGAAATGTACACTTCCGCTGACCGGTGCTAAATGCGTGACCGATATCGTCACCGAGCGCTGCTATTTCGAAGTAACACCAAACGGCCTTGTACTTAGAGAACTGGCTCCAGGCTACACCGTTGAAGACATTCGCGCCTGCACAGAGGCAGACTTCACTGTTGCCGATGAAGTAGGAGTTATGGAATAATCGCATAGTGATGCAATTTTATGAAGTTACATAATCACAGAATATATTTGGGGGCATCTGTTGGCAGATGCCCCTGTTACTTTTTAACTTATAACCAATTCTCAAAGTTTATTACTTTAATCGTAAATGTATCCCTTCCCGTTTAATGTTTGATCTTATGTTGATCAACCATCAATATCCTGTTAAGAAAATGTCCACCGACCAGAAGATGCGGCTCATCCGGCTGCTGTCCGATTTTGACGATAATCAGACCGCCTGATCAAAATAAATGCGTATTTCCGTCCCCTGGCCGACGGCGCTGGTCAGTGCCATTCTGGCCCCATTGCCGGCCACAATATGCTTGACGATGGCCAGACCGAGACCGGTGCCGCCCGTTGATTTGGAGCGGCTCTTATCCACGCGGTAAAAGCGCTCAAAAATACGCTCCTGATGTTCTTTTGATATGCCGATACCGGTATCCTTCACGGACAGAATGACCTGGTTGCCGGAAGGTCTGACAGAGACCGTCACGCTGCCGCCCTTATTATTATAACGGATGGCATTATCACACAAATTATAGATGACTTCATCGGCCTGTCCCTTCTGCATCCTGATCTTGCAGGAGACGCCTTCCAGCCGGAGTGTCACCTCATGCTTTTTGGCGCTGATCTGCAAGGTATCCATACAATTGAAGGCTGTTTCATACAGATCGATCACTTCAAAGTTTTTTTCGCCTGTCCCGGCATCCAGTTCCGACAAACGGATCGTATCATTGATCAGTGTCAGCAGGCGGTCCGCGCTTTTATGTATTTCGCCGCCGAAGCGGGCAACATCCTTGTCAGACACCATGCCGTTTTCGATCAGTTCCGAATAACCGGAGATAGCCGCCAGAGGCGTTTTCAGTTCATGGGATACATTGGCGGTAAAGTCCTGACGCATGCTGGCGTTTTTCAGAATGTCCTCATGCTGTCTGCGGATCGTCTGTATGAAAGGCTCCATTTCATCATACACGGCAAGTTCACCCACGAAATCCATATCTTTTGCCATCTGCTCGATCGGTCTGAGCAGACTGTTTGTCAGCAAACGCCCCAGAAACATACAGACAAAGAACAGGATCACTGCCATGAGAACGATCAGCGGTATCATACCCAGGATAATACTGAAAATACTGCCTGTCTCAGTGGCCACACGCAATACATTACCATCCTTCATAAGAACAGCATAATAATACGTTGCCTTTTCCACTGTCTTTGACTGGCGGACAAACTGGCCTTCGCCTGTGGCAAAGGCTTCCTTCACTTCCTCCCGGCTGCTGTGATTGTCCATACCGCCGATATCCGCGTTGGTATCCAGCAATACTTCGCCGTCGGGGTTGATGATCGTCACCCGGAGATTGTCGAGTTGATGGATCTCCTCGATCATTTTCGCTTCATCGTAGGCATCCACGCTTGTGAGTACATAGGCATAGGTCCGCACATCGTCAAACACCTGCGCCTTAAACCGCCGGTAGAACAGACAGGTAACGATCACGGCCGTCGCCATGATCGCCAGCGCCGCCACAATACAAAACTGTATATAGATTTTGTGTTTCATTTTCTTTCCGCGCATCGTCCGTTCCCCATTACCTGTCAATTTTCTTTATCGGACATAATATAGCCCACATTCCGCACCGTCTTGATCAAAGCGCCCGCCTCGCCCAGCTTTTTGCGAAGGGTTTTGATATGCATATCCAGAGTTCTGGATTCACCTTCAAAATCGATTCCCCACACACGTTCCATGATCGTATCTCTGGCCGTAACGATACCGGCGTTGATCATCAGCAGTTTTAGCAGTTCGTACTCCTTGTATGTAAGCTCACATATCTGATCCTGCACATACACCGCATGTTTTTCATCATCCATGAACACGTTTCCCAGTCTGAGGAATTTTTCATCCTCCGCATAGGCGCTCCGGCGCAGCAGCGCCTTCACCCTGGAAATCAGTTCCATAATACCAAAAGGCTTTGTAATATAATCATCAGCGCCCACATCCAGTCCCTTCACCTTGTCGATCTCTGATGCTTTGGCCGTGACAAGGATGATCGGCAGCTTTTTCGTTCCCGGCATGGACCGCAGCTTCCGCAGCACATCCAGCCCGTCGGCATCCGGCAGCATCAGATCCAGCAGCACCAGATTCGGCAGTTTTTCCGCCATGCGCTTATAAAAATCCTTTGCGCACTCAAAGCCCTCGATCTGATAACCGCTGTTTTTGAGGGCATAGGCCTCGATTTCCTGAATATTCCTGTCATCCTCCAGAATATAAATCACAGACATTTCGACTCCTCCTTGTCAATTCAAACTATTTACTGCGGCAGCGCGTAAATCTCTCTGTCCCTTAAATAAGCCGTCTTAAAGGCTTCGTCCTTGTTTTCCTTCAATTCATCCAGATACTCATGCACATCAAACGCATTTTCATGGATCCGCAGCAAACAGACGGCCAGATTGGAACAATGATCGGCCACACGTTCATAATTAATCGTAATATCCGACAAAACAAAGCCCATTTCCATGGAACAGTCGCCGCTGCGCAGACGGTCAATATGCCGCTGCTTCAATTCGTCATTCAAATGGTCGATCACTTCTTCCAGCGGCTCCACCTGCCGGGCCAGCGCCACATCGTCTTTTGCAACAGCTTCTGTCGCCATTTCGATGATATCACGCACCGCTCTGGAATAAACCTCCAGCTCGGCGCCGCCCTTTTCCGAAAATGAAATGCCTTTTGCCGCCATTTCCTGCGCCTTTTCCATAATATTCACCGCATGGTCGGAAATACGTTCCAGATCGCCAATACAGTGAAGCAGCATCGACAGCAATTTGCTGTCCCGCTCAGACAGATTCCTGCTGCTCAGACGGATCAGGTAAGTTCCCAGTTCATCCTCATAACGATCCACATCATTTTCCAGCTTCAGAACTTTTTCCGCCCGCTTTTCGTCATAATTTGTCAGCAGGTTCATGGCCGTAAAGAGTGTCTTCTTCGACAGTCTCGCCATCTGAATGGCCACTTCCCGGCAGTTCTCCATGGCAAAGCCCGGTTTCTCAAGGAAACGTTCATCCAGCAATTGCAGGGCGCTCACCGATGATTCACCTTCTGCGTCCTCAGCCGCGGCCTCGCCGTCTCTGACCGTAACCGTTGCCAGCTTTTCAAGTACATGGTGGAACGGCAGCAAAATTGCCGTTGCGACAATATTAAAAATACTGTGAATGACCGCAATTCCTGCCGGATTTGCCATCTCATCCACAAAACCAAACCGGAACGCAAAATTCAGCGCATAAAACAGAATCATAAATATGGCCGTACCAATAATATTAAAGTACAGATGGACAAAAGCCGTTCTTCTGGCGTTTTTGGAAGCGCCGATACTCGACAGCAGCGCCGTTACACAGGTACCGATATTCTGTCCCATAATAATCGGAAGCGCCGCCCCATAACTCACGGCCCCCGTCACACATAAAGACTGCAAAATACCCACGGACGCGGAGGAACTCTGAATCACCGCCGTCAGTACCAGACCGGCCAGCATACCAAGCAGCGGATTTTTAAACATCAATAAAATATTAGCAAATTCCGGCACATCTGCCAAGGGTTTTACGGCATCACTCATGGTTTGCATTCCAAACATCAGCACCGCAAAGCCAATCAGAATCGTCCCCACATCTTTTTTCTTCTCATTTTTTGAAAACATGAGGAAAATGATGCCGATGACTGCCAGTACCGGAGAAAAAGACGATGGCTTGAGCAGCGTGAGCATAAGGTTGTCACCCTCAATACCTGTCAGACTCAAAAGCCAGGAGGTCACCGTTGTACCAATATTGGCGCCCATGATCACGCCGACCGCCTGGGACAGCTTCATGATCCCGGAATTAACAAAACCAACGACCATAACCGTTGTGGCTGAGGACGACTGAATGACCGCCGTCACACCCGCGCCAAGCAGCACCGATTTCAGCACGTTATCTGTCATTCTCTCCAAAATACGTTCCATACGGCCGCCCGACGCCTTTGATAAACCATCGCCCATGACCTCCATCCCATACAGGAAAAGCGCAAGACCGCCAACCATTGTCAAAACATCAAATAAATCCATAGATTTCTCCTTTGCTCATTTTTCATAACATCATCAGGGATATCTTTTATCCAAAAACATTTTCCCTCTAAGGATATTTTCCCCTTAACGCCCAAATTATACGATGGTTATGTAAATGATAAAGGCATTCTATGTAAATTCCATGTAAAATTTTACATGGATTTCACAAAAAAACGGACTTGCGCCCGTTTTTTTACATTTCTATACAGTTGTTTTCTATGCCGTTGCCTGCTCAAACTGTGAATTATACAAATCCGCGTAAAATCCGCCTGCGTCGAGCAGTTCCTGATGGGTACCCTGTTCAATGATATCGCCGTCCTTCATCACAAGAATCAGATCCGCGTCCTTGATGGTTGACAGACGGTGAGCGATCACGAAACTGGTCCGGCCCTTCATCAGATTGTTCATCGCTTTCTGGATACGGATCTCCGTTCTTGTATCAACAGAACTGGTGGCCTCGTCAAGAATCAGGATCGGATTATCCGCCAGAATCGCCCTTGCAATGGTCAAAAGCTGCTTCTGCCCCTGGGAAATATTGGAAGCTGCTTCATTCAGTTCCATCTGAGAGCCGCCCGGCAGCGTCTGGATAAAATGATGGGCGTGCGCGGCCTTTGCGGCTGCAATGACTTCTTCGTCCGTGGCATCCAGTCGGCCATAACGAATATTTTCCATAATCGTCCCTTTAAACAGCCATGTATCCTGCAGCACCATCCCAAAGCATTCCCGCAGCTCGCTCCTGTTAAAATCTCTGATATCCTGGCCGTCCACCCGGATACACCCGCTGTTCACATCATAAAAACGCATCAGCAGCTTGACCATGGTCGTCTTTCCTGCGCCTGTCGGCCCCACAATGGCGACCATCTGGCCCGGACGGACTGAACAATTGAAATGACGAATGATGATCTTATCCGGCTTGTAGCCAAAACGGACATTTTCAAAATCAACGCTGCCCTGCATATTTTCCAGTCTGACAGGATCCTGTACCGTATGGTCTTCTTCTTTTTCCTCGAGCAGCTCAAACACACGCTCCCCGGCCGCCGCCGCTGACTGAAGCATATTCGTCACCTGGGCCACCTGGGTGATCGGCTGGGTAAAACTCTTGACATACTGGATAAACGCCTGAATATCGCCCACCTCGATCACCTGTTTCACCGCAAGAATACTGCCTGACACGGCAACGGCCACATAGCCCAAGTTGCCCACAAAGCCCATGATCGGCTGCATCATGCCGGAAAAGAACTGGGATTTCCAGGCCGATTCATAGAGAACCGCATTCACCGCGTCAAACTCCTGAACCATATCTTCTTCCTTATTAAAAACCTTCACCACACTGTGCCCGCTGTAGACTTCTTCCACCTGACCGTTGATTTTGCCCAGATACTTCTGCTGTGTCTTGAAATATTTCTGGGAATGTTTCATGACAAACATGATCAGGAACATGGAAATCGGCAAAATGACAATGGCGATCAGCGTCATGACCGGACTGATACTCAGCATCATAATCAAAACGCCGATGACTGTTGTCACGGAAGTGATCAACTGGGTAATGCTCTGGTTCAGGCTCTGTCCCAGCGTATCCACATCGTTGGTGATTCTTGAAAGCACCTCACCGACCGTTCTCGATTCAAAATAATCCATCGGCATCCGATTGATCTTCTCAGATATTTCCTGCCGGAGCTGGTAGCAAACCTTCTGGGACACGCCCGACATCAACCAGCCCTGTACAAATGAAAAGCATGAACTAATGACATACAGGCCAAGCAGCAGCAAAAGAATCCTGCCGATTTTATCGAAATCAATCGCTCCTGTTCCCTGAACTTTGGCCACCAGACCATTGAACAGTTCCGTTGTCGCCTTGCTTAAGATCTTCGGTCCGATAATATTGAACATCGTGCTGGCCATGGCGCAGATGATCACTGCAAAAATACTGAATTTAAAACGGCTTATATAAAGGATAATTTTTTTCATGGACTTTTTGA
Organism: uncultured Coprococcus sp.; assembly: GCA_964447245.1. Taxonomy (GTDB): domain Bacteria; phylum Bacillota; class Clostridia; order Lachnospirales; family Lachnospiraceae; genus Coprococcus_A. The sequence continues at coordinate 13,089 of CAYURX010000025.1, forward strand.
AATCCTTCGCCTTCTCGCCGCCGCGCATACCCGGCCCATGGGGTCCTCCGTGTCTCCTCTGTTCTGCCATTATGCCACACCTCCTGTCAGTTCTGCCTCTGATAATTGTGATCTCGCGATCTCCTGATACGTACCGTTTGAAGCTAACAATTCCGCATGGGTGCCCTTCCCGACGATCCGTCCTTCATCCAGCACAATAATCTGATCCGCATGCAAAATCGTACTGATGCGCTGTGCCACGATGATCACCGTCGCATCGGACAATTTCTCATTTAACTCCTTTCGAAGCGCCGTATCCGTCTTGTAATCCAACGCCGAAAAACTGTCGTCAAAAATACAGACCTTCGGATGGTGGGCGATGGCCCTCGCAATGGACAAACGCTGCTTCTGCCCGCCGGACACATTGGTGCCGCCCTGCGCAATGGCACTGTCATAGCCTGCCGGCTTCGTTTCTATAAATTCCGTCGCCTGCGCAATGGCCGCAGCCGTCCGCATATCCTCATCAGACACCCTTTCCCCCGCAAATTTCAGATTGGAAGCGATCGTACCTGAGAAAAGCACGCCTTTCTGCGGCACATAACCCAGTTGCTCACGCAATTTATGCTGGGATATTTCCCGGATATCGATGCCATCCAGCCGGACAGTTCCTTCCGTCACGTCGAAAAACCGCGGAATCAACTGCACCAATGTCGTTTTGCCGCAGCCCGTACTGCCGATGATCGCCGTCACTTTTCCCGGTTCCGCCGTAAAATCAATGTCTTCCAGCACATTTTCTTCCGCATCCGGATAGTGGAATGAAACATGATCGAAGGTCACAACGCCTTTGACTTCATCCAACGCATCATCCCGCACATGCTCCGCGTCATGAATCATAGATTCTGTTCTGAGGATCTCGTCAATACGCTCCGCAGCGACACCGGCTCTCGGCAGCATGATCGAAATCATGGTCAACATCAGAAAGGCCATCACGATCTGCATGGTATAGGTGATAAACGCCATCATATCGCCGACCTGCAGATTGCCCATATCCACGCCCTTTGCGCCAAACCAGACGATCATAACCGTGATGCCGTTCATAATCAGCATCATGGACGGCATCATAAAGGTCATGGCACGGTTTGTAAATAATTGCACCTGCATCAGTTGTTTGTTGGCGCCGTCAAAACGTTTTTCTTCATATTTCTCACGGCTGAACGCACGGATGACCGGGATGCCCGTCAGAATCTCTCTCGACACAAGATTCACATTATCGACAAGTTTCTGCATCATCTTGAATTTCGGCATTGCCACCATCATCAAAATAGCCACCAGAAAAATAATTGCGCCAACAGCCACACCGATGATCCATCCCATGCCCGTTCGTGTCATGGCCACCTTGATCACACCGCCAATACCAATGATCGGCGCATAAGCCACGATCCTCAGCAGCATGACGCAAACCATCTGCACCTGCTGGATATCATTGGTACTCCTTGTAATCAGGGAAGCCGTTGAAAATCGGTTCATTTCCGCATCGGAAAATGACAGGACCCGCTTAAAGACCTGCCCCCGCAGATCCCGTCCGATACCGGCGGACACTCTTGCGGCAATCAGCCCAACCGCAATGGCCGCGGCCATCATCAATACCGACAGCGCCATCATCCGGCCGCCCGTCGTCAGCAGATAATGCTGCTGGTAAGCCGCCATATCCACACCCAGCGCTTCGTACTCCTGCTGCACAAAGGCAATCGCCATCTGTTCGATCATGGCATCACTCAGACCACTTTCAGAAAAACCCGCTGCATCCATCTCCGCCGCGCCATTTTCAACCCCGCCTGTCTGAACATCCGGCATCTGTCCCTGCTGCGGCATCTGCTGCATTACCAGCAGTCCGGCCATAGGTTGACCCAGAATACCGTCCAGCATGTCAATGACTTCCCGGTCCTTCGTATTTAAAACATAGACATCCTCCTGATTAAGTGTATAGTTTTCTTTTACCGTCTGAATATCCTCCTCCGGCATAAGCATACACAAAGCGTCAAAGGTCGATGCCCGCATCTGCTCCGGCGCCACATCAGCAATGCCTTTATTCTGTATACCCACATCGACAATGTCGGAAGTGTAGGCCGGCAGCGACAATTCGCAGTAGGCCTGCAAAATCAGCAGCAGTACAATGGCTGCCACCGAACCCTTTGCATGTTTCAAATATTTGATGATCTTAAACATCTGCTGTCTCCTTTCCTGTCATTTTCTCCAATTCTGTCTGCATAATACCTGTCATACGGTCGAGCAGTGTAATCAACTGATTCACATCCTCCTGTCCCATCGCCTCAACAATATTGGCTGTAAATGTATTAAAGCGCCGCTTCTCACTTTGCAGCACCTGTTCTCCCGCCTCCGTCAGATGAACGCCGGTACTGCGCCTGTCCGATATCCTCACGGACCGCACGATCAATGCCTTTTGCTCCAACGACCGCAGCCCCCGTGAAACAGCCGGTCCCGCAAGATTCAGCCATCTGGCCAGTTCCGACACCGGAATGCCTTCCGCTTCCGGCCCATCCGCATCTCTGTTCAACTGACAGATGGTCACTAACAACATAAATTCCATTTGTGTGACGCCGCAGCACAATCGCCGTATATGCACCTGGCCAAAACGATGCAGCGCATGTATTAACTCTCTTTGTAAAACATCATTTTCCATGTCTCCTCCTGTACATTCCTGTAAAAATCCATCCATTCACAGGTTATATTTTATGAATATTGTTATTTGTTAACATTGTTATTTATTAACATTGTGCAGTATTATAGCACAAATGATTTTTCATTACAAGCCCCTTCTGTTCCGCCAAAAAATCATGCCAAATCCTTTTTAATCCTTAAAAAACCGCATAAAAAAAGGAAAGTCCGATCATCTCACGAACTTCCCCCTATCCATTATTGACAGTTTTTTAGAAATCTTTATCAGTCTTTAGAAAATTTTAACCATTTTTTGCAATGGGTACAGATATCCTGAATATCATTCAGAAGCTTTGACGTATGATACCCGTCTGCAGCCGCATGATTCACAAATACGCCAAAAGGCAGCAGCCACCGGTCGTTTTCTTTATAAAAACGGCCAAACGTAATAATTGGAAAGTACATCTGCCCCGGTCCCGGCGTATCATGACCGATGCCCGTATACCGAATCCACGGCACGCATGAAATCGGCGTAAACGCATCCGGCCGCTCCGGCTTCGCCTTCACGCCCTTGACATCTCTATAGGTCTCCATATCCGCAATGGCCGCCTGGTAAAATGTTGGAAAATCCTCATGCCACTCTGTCCATATGTCGGAAAATGTCTGATCGTCCTCATGAAAAATCGTATAGGACGGATGACAGACATCGTAGATGCCTAACTGTCCTTCTCCATCAACGGCCATTCTGAAATTTTCATGACTGTTGATGCCCCGCATAATGGCATAAATCATGGCCGGATAAAAACGAACCCCTTTTTTGCGGCAGCGTTTTCGAAGTTTTGTCACATCCAATACAATATTCACATGATAACTTGTACGAATCTGTTCCGAATAATATTGATAATGCTCACGCCTCGGCCAGACTGTCATATCTATTCTGTTAAAAGCCATCTGTCATCACACCTTTCTCAAATCTGCTCTCAATCACCTGCTCATGCTGCTTTCTGCCCCGGCCCTTCAATTTGTGCCTGCAATTGATACTTACTTGCCCCGGCCCTTCAATTTGTGCCTGCGATTGATACTTACTTGCCTCTGCCCTTCAATTGATGCTCAATAAATGCTAATATGTCCTGCTGCACCTGCTCATAATCCAGTTCATTGAGCAGTTCGTGCCGGTCTCCCGGATACAGCTTCATATCAATATTTTTCATGCCTGCCTGGCGGTAAGTATCGTAAATCGCCAAAATATCCTCACCGTAATGTCCCACCGGGTCATCCGTCCCGGCCAGCAGCAGCGTCGGCACATGCATCGGCAGCTTTGCTATATTTTTCGGTTCCTGAATGAAAGACAGCACATCAAACAACGTCTTGTAGCCATTCAGCGTAAACATAAAACCGCAATAAGGGTCTTCCATATACGCATCGACATTGGCATCATCCCTTGACAACCAGTCATACTCCGTCCGAACCGGTCTGATCCGTTTATTATAAGCGCCAAAAGCCAGATTCAGCATGACTTTGCTCCGATACCGCTCACCCTTTACCACACTTAATCCCGCCGCCGCCGCTTTCGCCGCCTTCAGCGTCGCCGCCGGCTGCGCGCCCGTTCCCATAAGAATCGCGCCATTCAACCGCCTTCCATAAGTCATCATATAACGCCGGGCCATAAAGGAACCCATACTGTGTCCCATCAGGAAAAACGGTGCTCTCGGATATTTCGCACGGATCGTCTTCGTCACCTTATACAAATCATCGACAACTGTTTTCGACAATTCTTTCGTTGGGAAATAACCCAGCTCGTCCATATTCTTCGCCGTCTCGCCATGTCCCAGATGATCATTGCCAATCACCAGGATCCCATGCTTCGCCAGAAAAGTTGCCAGGCGGTCATACCGGTCGATATATTCCGACATCCCATGGGACAACTGCAAAATCGCCCGCACTTCTTCCATCGGATGCCAGACGATCACATGCAGCTTATTCCTTCCATTCGTAGAATTCAAATAAAATTCAGTTTTCTCTACCATTCTGCCATCCTCCCTGTTCTCCGGAAGTATTTTTCAAATGTTCCCGGAGCATATAAATCTCTCCCATATTTTCCTCGACAAATTTACGGGATTTTTCCGCATATTTAGCCGCATTTTTCTCGACCTTTCGGCCATACAGCTTTTCCATATCAGGCAGCGCTTCTTCGTATTTTTCCATGAACGCTTTCATCGCTTCCATCTTTTCCGGTTCTTCAATCGTCCCTATCCATGTTTGAATGTCATCGACCGTCTGTCCGCTTTCCGCTATCATATTCTGAATCAGAGCCATCGGATTATTCGACAAAAAATACTGCAATTCAATGTCCGGGAGATACTTCTGGAATTTCAGCATACTTTCCAAATCCTCCAGACCTTTGTTTCTATAGGTGATCGCTGCGTAATCACTCAGGATCAATTCCAACTGACTGTAAGGATTGTAGGCCAGCCGGACAAAAATCCTGCCGTTATTCTCACTTAGAGTCAGGCCGTTAGGCATATTCATTTTCCTCATTGAGCAGGGATCGCACAATATATTCATCAAAATGCATGGCGGAGTAATTATTAATAAGCAAATGTTCCATGCCTTCAATACCAATATATTTGTCCAGAATATTCAATACGTTTTCAATCAGGCACATTTCCTCTTTGACATCATTGGTTTCATCAATAACAGTAAGGCTTTTGTAAATACGGGCAGCGCCATAGGCGGCCAACTGGTTCCGGCGCTTTTTCCCGCCCTGCTCCGGGCCGCATAACGCCGAAAAAATTTTGTCCGCTTCTTCCTCAAAAAACGTATACATTTCCGTATCATTGACATTGATCTCTTTTATGCTCATTACCCATCCATCCGATCTGTACTGATATAGCCGTCTCTGTATTCCTGCTGCAGAACATAGGCATCCTTATTATTTGCAAGATGCCGTTCATTATTGATAATACTGGCTGTTAACTGATCTTCTTCAAATTTCCTGAAACGGATCCGGACACATTCATTATCTTTCAGCTCACACAATATATGTCTGGCCGTATCTTTCCAGTCAAAGATAAACGTTCCTTCTGAGTCCGCCGCCAGTCTCCGGCAATTATGCACATCATTGAGCACAATACTCACCTCGCGGCCTGCATCCCGGTGCAAAATATCCCTGTAATCATTCAGGCATTCGATTGTTTTTCTGATCTGGGAAGAATCAAAGGTCGTTACATAGATCTCCTCAATCGACGCATCCCACTCCTTCTTTTTCATATAAAACTCCGAAAGCAGATTTCTCTCCATCTCCGATAATCCCAGAGAACAGTCCAGAACAAATAAATTCTTTCCCTTCTGGCCGACACATTGATCCATCAAAGATAACAGGTTTTCCTTAAAAATGCTGTTTCCTACGATCTCATGCTGCTGCATGCGGCCATGGATATCATAATCCTGTCTCCGCCTCGCCACCGGATTGAGCAAAACCGCAAACAGATTGCTGTCGCTGACTTCATCCAGTTCAACTTCATTGCAGACCTTCTCATAGGATTTTTCAGGATATTCATCAAAATAATGAATGCTTGCCTTCTTTTCCTCCGGAAACAGCGCATAAGCCAGGCTTGTACCAAGCCGGTCTATATCCAGAAAATAAATATTATCATATGTGCCCTTTGTTTTCCAGTTGTGCACACATTGCGCCAGAGCCACAGAGGTCTTGCCTGTGCCGCCTTTAAAGGAATTGACCATTATAATCTTGTTCTTTGTCCCGTCACTCATACCGTTTCTCCACCTTCAGATATAACTCCTTCATCTTCTGTTTCGTTGCTTCCTCAAGAAATCCCAGGTGCTCATCCGCTTTCAGACAACCCGCAAGCATTTCTTTTCTATACAGCGCTTTAAATTTGTTCACTGCATATTCATCAATTGTTACATGCTGCTGCCTGATGAAATCCAGCATCCCCTGAAAAGCCAGCACATCCACACTGTCCGGCAGCGTCTCCTCCATAAGCGAATCCCCCTTTTCCTCATACTGCCACCGTACTTTAGAAAACGGATGCCGCCGCATATAATCGATCATCAGGGCTGTCTTATAATTATCCGCATGTTCATACAGCATGGCTATCCATTTTTCCGCAAACAGCCGGCTCTCAGAAGACAGCTTCAGAATGTCAACGGCCAGTTGAATATAATGTTTTTCCCTCTCCTCATTGTGATTCAGATCTTCACGGACGCCGCACAACTCACATTTAAATACAAAATTGCCATTCCTGTATCCAATGGTCAGACACGGTTCCTCGCTCTCATCCTCATCATCATAGAGAATGGACCGCAGTTCCTGAATGCCAAGCAGTTCCTCCAAAAAAGGCTTGAGGGCAATGGTAACGCCTGCCGCCCCACCCGTTTCGAGCCGCTTCCTGCTGCTGCCCGCATGAAAGTTGACCATCAGCATTTCCTTGCCGGACATCACACTTTTTCTGACCTGAAATCCTTCTATATAATACATATGCTGCAATAACTGCCGGTTAGAAGACATAATCACAATAGTAAGAGATGGATTTTCCTGAACAAACCGGCGAATATCGCTTAATAGTACCTGTTTCAGTTCCTGTGTATGCCAGCAGGCCAGTTTCACCGATTCTTCCCGCTCAAGATGATGAATGCTGTCCCACAATATTTCCAGTTCCTGGCACCCCCCGGCCAGATAAGGATCCATCATCTCCTGCAGCGTCATCTCCCCAAAACGGATCCTCAGCCAGTTGGCATCACCTTTCCAGGCCGTCAGTCTCGGCTTCTGGTACAGCACATTACTGTCCGCCAGAAACATCAGATCAGAATCCCCGATCATTCGCGGCAGGTCATAAGTATCACCCGCCATATACAATTCTCTTGTAAAACGGAACAGTACCTGCGGATAATCCAGATCCATCTCCATCCGCTCCTGCAATTGTTCCTTTAATTCTTCCTCTTTGCTGCTCACAATATTCAGAATTACTTTATTGACCATGGTTCTTCTGGATTCGGCGATCCTGCGCAGCTTTTCCACCAGATACATAACTTCCCGGATATCATTAATATCAACAACGGTCACCCGGATCTCCGGCAGAAATTTTTCCCGCTCAATATAATCCAGTAAATCCTCATTCAGCAGTCGGATATCTACCCATGAACCCGCCACATGGGCATCCATTTTTGTAAAAACAATTTCCTGTCCCCATTTCTGAAGGCTCGTATAATCGAGCTGGTACAGTTCGTTTTCACAGAGCATATACTGGACCGGAAAATTCATCTGCTCCTTATCCATCAAAGCCTGAATGGCCTCGCTGATAAACTCATCCGCGCAAGGGAGAAAATCTTTTTTCATCTGTTCATAGTGGGCCGTCAATAACTGATAATAAAACCCGGCCAGAGGATGGTAAAAGGGCATATGTAATTCATTCTCTTTTTTTACGCAAAATAGATTCTGGACCGCGTTTAAAAATCCAGCGCCCACACAAATTTCAGCAATCCCCTCATCCGCGACACATTTTCCCAGAAAACGGAAATAATGATCGACAAAAGCCCTCTGGCTCTTTGCATAATGCCAGAGCCAGGCCGGTGTATACGCCCGCCCGATCTGAACCGCTTCCTGAAATTTCTCCTGCATCAGACCCAGTTCCCGCAATAAATCATTTTTCTTCCTGTCAGGAAAATTCATTGACTGAAGTTTATCCTTTAACTGCAAAAAGCAGGACTCAAAGACATTGCTATCGGGATAGCTATACATCTGAAAGCTGTCCATCAGCATTTCTTCCTGCTCCTGCCGAAGCTGCTCCTCCAGTTCCTCCATATCCGCTTCCGATTCTTCCTGCAAAGCATATTTATATGAATGCTCGTAGGTCTGTTCTTCCGCCTTTTCCGAAACGTTCTCCTTATTCATCCTTATACTGCCCGTAAAAAGCTTCTCAACCCTGTCATATGACACCGTTTTAAAAATATCATGAAAATTATTCTTTGACAGCCACCGGACGATCTGCGGCTGGCGTGTTTTTCCAAGGTTAAGTCTGTTCTCGGACAAACCATTCATCAGTTTTTTTTCAACAAGCAGCGGGTCTGAATTTCTCACCACTTTCTGAATATACTGCTTGCTGACCGGTTTTTTCTCAAGATTCCTTACCGTCCAGATATCAAAATAATACAGATTGACGCCCATGTCATGTACATTGATCATACCGTCCCGTCCGGTACAAGCCTGCAGATACTGCAATAAATCCACAATGGAAACCTGCTTGTGCGCCATGATCACTTCAAGAATCTTGCGGCAGTCGCTGTCCAGTTCCTGTTCAAAGGCCGCCTCAAGGCACTGCCATAAAATCTCTTTATCCTCCGGAATTACCGGATATTCTACAAAATCCTTCAATGAATCAATCATTTTCGGAAACACAAATTCAATATCCTTGCCAACCGTCGGCAGCGTCGACGATATTTTTGTCAATGTGGACCCGCGTCTGGCCTTTGTTGCGTCAATGTAGTACATGGCAAATTCATCGACTGTAAACGAATATCTCTCATTTTCCTCATTGATCTTAAACACCTTGCGGATGGACGGATACAGCGACTGCCCGCTTCCGAATTTTGAATGAAAAGCCTGTCGGATAAACGCAATAAATGTGGTATTCTGATCCGAATACCGGACATAGAGTTCCCCGCCACTGCTCCGAATCTCAATGCTTTCATCCTTCCCGACCAGTTCCTCCAACCGCTTCACATAGAATTCCTTTAACTTTTTCGGGAACATGGAACGAATTTCCGCATAATTTTGCACGCAGGCCCGGTGAAACTCTCCCCGACCCAGCAAATGGCTCGACGCAGACCCCTGACATAAAATATACCCCCGGCCTTCGCCGCCGTTTTCAGCGCTTCTCTTCAAAATAAACTGGATCACATAGCTGTTCAGCAAAGTGGCCAGATAATCATAACGTTTATAAAAATCCAGTTCTTTGAAGAACCGGTGTGTCAGCAGGCATTGCAGATCACTTTCGAAATTTTCACATATACTTCTATACGGCTTCCGGCGCAGATAATCAAATTCCGGATTCCGCCTGGCTTCCTTTTGATTGTCGTAAGGCTTCGTGGCGCTGTCTGATGCCTGAACGCTGCCTCGCACCTGGGCACTGCCTGATGCCTGGGCGCTGTCTGACGCTGTCTGGTTCGCTAATTTTGCACATAATTCGCTTAACAAATAATCCACGCCCGAAGCTGATCCATACAAATAATCTGCAAGCTGTTCCTGCATTTTCTGGAACTGGCCGGGTTTTTCAATGTCCAGAAGCATATTAAAAAGGAGATGCCGCAAACTCATTGTCGAACTTCGAAGCATCGAAGGCTTAACCGGAAAATAAAAATACTGATTTTTATAGCGTGTTGACCGAATCATATCTTCCCCGGAAAAATGTTGAAAAAAGCGATTAAAAGACGCCTGTAATTGCTGCTTTTTCAATTCATTATCTTCTTCGCAGACCAAAATCCCCGCATCCTGAAAATCTTCATATGTCAATTGCCGTCCTTTATCCGACTGTCCGACCGCAAAAAACTCCGCCAGGAAATTATTGACCAGCAAATATTTCGGTGTCTCGGGACCAGTAATGCCAATATAGGACGCCAGACTTTCTTCATTTTGTTTGCTCATAAACACCTTTATCCTTCTTTTTTCAGCTTAATTACTTTTTTCCCCCGGAAAAGGATCCGCTGCTTTTCCTGAATACTTAATGAAAAATTACAGAGTCCTTCCTGCTTTTGATTCGTAAACTTTACCATCATTTTACCATAAACACCCTTTCGGGTCTTCAGTATTTTCCGAAAGAAAGTGTTGATCGTATATTCTTCCACGGATTTGCTGTCATGGCTGAAATAAAAATACGCATCCGCCATCATCATATATCTGAACAATCTGTAATCAATCACCATCGTAATTGCATGGAGACTTTCATCATTCCCACTGGCGTCATTATAAACATAACTCATACAAAAACGATTCCTGCTCTCATCTCTGATCTGGTCTTTCTCGAGATCATTAAAATCAATGCCATAACGATGCCATATA
>CAYURX010000026.1:0-23038 GCA_964447245.1 uncultured Coprococcus sp.
TGCGCAGATGGAAGAAGAAACAGGTGTTAAGCTGTTTGACAGAGGTACACGAAAAATCAGATTAACTAACGAGGGCATTCTGCTCCGCCGCCGTGCTGAAGAAATTCTGCAGCTTGTGGACAAGACTGAAAGGGAACTGCTTGAGCAGGAGGAACAGGTGGAAGGGAAGATTTCAATTGGCTGCGGAGAAATTGCGTCTGTGCAGCTACTTCCCGCATTATTTAAAAATTTTCACCGGAAATATCCCCGTGTTACGTATGAGATTTTTACAGCAACTGCAGATCTGGTGAAAGAGCAGATCGATAAAGGATTGCTTGATCTCGGATTGTTTCTGGAGCCGGTAGATATGGAAAAATATGATTTTGTACGGACCAATATGAAAGAAAAATGGGTCGTTCTTATGCCGCCGAATGATCCGCTTGCTGAAAAGGAATATATAACAGCAAGTGACTTGGCAAAAGTGCCATTGATTCTTCCAAGACGTTTGCAGGTGCAGAGTGAACTGGCGAGTTGGTTTGGCGATTATTTCAAAAATCTCAATGTCCTGTTTACCAGTAATCTGGGTACCAATGGCGCGATAATGGTAAAGGAAGGTCTTGCCTGTTCGCTGATTATCGAGGGGGCAGTACCTTTTTGGGATCCTTCAAAAATAACTTATCGGCCTTTGTATCCGGAACTTTGGGCGACAAGTGTGTTGGGTTGGAAACGGGGGCAGCCGTTCAGTCTGGCAGTAACAAAGTTTATCGAGTATTCTAAATGCTTTCTAGGCATGGGTAAGCCATAAAATACAGGTATTTGATGTATGATGAATATTTAAGTATAATGTAAGTGCAGGAGGGGAGCTGATGGTTCCGCAAGTGCACTTATTTTTTTAGAAAGGAGTGCTGTTATTTGATGAAACCGGACATTTATTCTCTTGCTAAAGCCGGTCTTAGCAAAGCAGAAATCGATGAAATTTCGGAATGCGAAGATAGAGAGAGACAGATACGAATGATACGAAAATGCAGGTGCAGATTATTGGAAGAAATACATGGAAAACAGCAATCTCTTGATGAAATTGACTATATGATCAGAAAAATGAAAGAAAGGGGGTAACTTATGAGACGGAGTGATGCAAATTCGCGATTACAGCGAAGAATATTCAATTATGTACTTCCTTTGTTGTTGCTTTTTTTGCTTACGGCCTGTGGTAGTTCTGCGGGGAATACGGAGAACACGGAGAGCATTGAAATTTCTGAATCACAACAGGAAGGAACAGAAATAACTGAAGGGACAGAAATAACTGAAGGGACAGAAACGACTGAAGGGACAGAAACGGCTGATGCGAAAGAGATTGACGAAGTGAAAGAAACGAAAGTTCTGGTGGCTTATTTCTCTGTTACCAATACAACAGAAGGTGTGGCTGAACATGTTGCGGAGGGACTGAATGCTGATCTCTACGAAATTGTGCCTGAAGATCCTTATTCGGATGCAGATATTGATTATCATGATAATAACAGTCGTACGAGTATTGAGATGAATGATCCTGATGCCCGTCCTGCAATTGCAGGTTCTGTGGAGAATATGGAACAGTATAGCATCGTGTTTATCGGATATCCGATCTGGTGGGGAGACGCACCCAGAATTGTCAGTACCTTTGTAGAAAGCTATGATTTTTCCGGCAAAACGATCGTTCCTTTTGCGACTTCAGGCGGAAGCGGCATGGGTAAGACGAACGAAAAGCTGGCACCGAGTTGTCCGGGGGCTGTGCTGCTTCCAGGGAAAATGCTGAACGGCATTTTATCTTCGACAGCACTGAAGGCATGGGTGGAGAGCCTGTGAAAAAATCTGACAGGGGGCAAAAATGATGCAGTACCGTAAATTGCCAAAAGGAGAGGAACGAATCAGTATTCTGGGCATTGGCACCAGTTCCATTCAGGCCTCGAGTGAAAAAGAAATTGAGGAAATGGTATCCACAGCCATTGAAAATGGCATCAACTATTTTGATATGGCTTCGTCCGAAGCAAAGCCTTTTTCAGCCTATGGCCGCGCCATGTCAGATGTGCGGGATAAAGTTTATTTTCAAATTCATTTTGGCGCAAATTATGAAACCGGAACTTATGGCTGGACAACAGATCTGGATACGGTCAGGCGTTCCGTAGACTGGCAGCTAAAATCACTGCATACGGATTATATTGATTTTGGTTTCATCCATTGCATTGATGAGGCCGGGGATCTGTATGCGGTGGAAAAGGCCGGAATCATCCGTTATATAGAAGAATTGAAATCCAAAGGTGTGGTACGCCATATCGGGCTTTCTTCGCATACGCCTGACCTTGTTAATAAAGTGCTTGATATGGGAATGATAGATATGCTGATGTTCAGTATCAATCCGGCCTATGATTATTCCAGCGGCAAAGAGCCGGATTACGCAGGAGGAAGTTATGCAGTGGGGAGTGTGGCAGAACGCATGAGTCTCTACCGCCGCTGTGAAGTAGAAGGTGTGGGCATTTCCGTGATGAAAGCGTTTAGTGGCGGACAATTGCTGAATGCCCGGACATCGCCATTTGGCAGGGCATTGACGGAATACCAGTGTATTCAGTATGCTTTGGATAAACCAGGTGTTTTGACAGTGCTTCCAGGTATCCGCAATAAAGCTGATCTGAGCCGGATCCTTGGTTTTTGTGATGCGGCTTTGGAAGAAAAGGATTATTCCATCATCGGTTCATTTGTGCCGCAGGATGCGGAGGGAAAATGTGTTTACTGCAATCATTGCCAGCCTTGTCCGGCGGGCCTGGATGTGGGGCTGATTAATAAATACTATGATCTTGCGCGGGCCGGTGATCAGTTGGCCGGAAATCATTATGAAAATCTTTCAGTGAAAGCAGATGCCTGCATTGGCTGCGGACATTGTAACAGCCGCTGCCCTTTTCATGTGGATCAGGCAGCGCGAATGCGTGAAATACTGGCATATTTTAATCGAATGAAAGAAAGTCAGCATCCTATCATTTCTTAATTTTCTTTAAAAGTAGCAATGATACCCCGCACGATCTGGTAGAGATACGGTTTATAGTCTTCCAGACTGATGGGGTCATTGTCCAGGATGATCGAATGGCAGGAGGCACCCACCAGTTCAACGATGGTGTAGAGCATCAGTTCAGGCTCACGCCATCGGGTGCCATCCGTTGCCATGATCTGACGGATACTTTCCAGAATATCCGGCTGTGCGTTGTTCATGGCGCGGCGGAAAATCCCCCAACTAAGATTTTTGTTAATAAAGCGCAGTAATCCGTGGTTTTTCTGCATCTGGTCGAGTATATCATCCATAATTGCAATCAGTTTATCTTCAAAGAGTTCTTTTTCTTCATAATGAGAATGTGTCATGGCATGGGAAAAAATCTGATTCGCCTTATAGGCGATCAGTTTATCTTCGATGTCATATTTGTCGTGAAAGTAGAGATAGAAGGTACCTTTGGCAACACCGGCCTGTTCAACGATCTCGGCGATGGATGTCTTGGTGATCCCCTTTGTTGTAAAGAGTGAAAATGCTGTTTCAAGCAGATTCTGCCGTTTATGCTCTTTCTTTTCATCGACCTTGCTCATTTTTTTCTTCCCCCTGGTAGATACACAGTGCATTGGCAACTGTTGTTAATTTTCTGTTTATTCCGTTTATTTTATTTTAGCCGAAAGAACGGTTGGCTGTCAAATGAATCATTACCCGAAAAATAACCAAAGTTTCAATGGGAAAACAGGGTAAAAATTAAAAAATGACCAAAGTTCATTTTTTGACCAATTTTAAATTGACTAACGGTCATTTTTGGTATAGAATAGTTCTGAACTCAGGAATGACTATTGGTCACTTCCTAAAGATGAGGTGATGCGGTCGGGTATTCCTGGTAAAAAGTTGGAACAGAAAGAAGGACAGTTATGCAAAAGCTTGGAAAGACGATCGTCAGGTGCAGAATACCGATTCTGATCATCAGTTTGTTGTTATTGATACCGTCCGCATTCGGATATTTTGGGACACGGGTCAATTACGATATTCTGTATTATCTGCCGGATAATATTGAGACGATGCAGGGGCAGGACATTTTACTGAAGGATTTCGGCAAGGGCGCCTATGCCATGTTTGTAGCAGAAGGTATGAATGATAAGGAAGCGGCTTCGCTAAAGACAGAACTGGAGCAGGTGGATCACGTAGCAGATATTATCTGGTATACCAGTATTGCCGATGCGACGATTCCACAGGAGATGCTGCCGGATGAATTGTACAGCAAATTTCACTCAGATGACGCTACATTGATGGCCATTTTCTTTGACACATCCACATCAGCCGATGAGACGATGGATGCCATTGACATGATCCGGGAGATTGCCGGAGAAAAGTGTTTTCTGAGCAGCATGTCGGCCATCGTTACAGATACAAAGCATCTGGTTGAGAAGGAACTGGCGATCTATGTACTGATTGCCGTGATACTTTCCTGTATCGTACTGGCTGTTACCATGGATTCATGGATGGCGCCGGTATTGTTTATGGCCAATATCGGTATGGCGATTATTTATAATCTTGGAAGCAATATGATTAAAGGAGAGATTTCCTTTATTACCATGTCACTGGCGGCGGTGCTGCAGTTGGGTGTGACAATGGATTACTCCATTTTCCTTTGGAACAGTTACAGGGAGGAACAGCAGAAAACGGAAGATGACAAAGAGGCCATGGCCAATGCGATTGCCTCAACGATTACTTCTGTGGCCGGGTCTTCACTGACGACCATCGCCGGTTTTATTGCGCTGTGTTTTATGACATTTACATTGGGACTGGATCTTGGTGTTGTCATGGCCAAGGGTGTTGTACTTGGTGTGATCTGCTGTGTAACGGTACTGCCGTCGCTGATGCTTGTATTTGGCAGAGCCATCAAAAAAACGACGCACCGGCCGCTGACTTTGAATTGCAACAAGGTATCCGGTTTTATCATCAAACATCATAAACTTCTGATCGGTGTGATGATTTTACTCTGGATACCGGCTGTCTGGGGAAACAATCATGTGAATGTTTATTATAATCTTGTATCCAGTTTGCCGGACGATCTGCCAAGTGTGCAGGCCAGTGAAAAATTAAAGGATTCGTTTGATATGAGTACCGTACATATGATACTGGCTGACGAGACGCTTTCGTCAAAGGATGTCAAAAGTATGCTGTCGGAAATGGAAGATGTGGATGGCGTAGGCTTCGCTCTGGCGGAGGATTCGCTGATCGACCGATTGATTCCGAAGGAGTTTCTGCCAAAGGAGGCAACGGAACAGTTAGCAAAGGGCGGCCGTCAATTAATGTTGATCAGTACGGAATATGAGGTTGGTACGGATGCGGTGAATGCACAGGTAGATTCACTGAAGACGATTCTGAAAAAATATGATCCGAATGGAATGCTCATCGGTGAGGCGCCTTGTACAAAAGACCTGATCGATATTACAGACCGGGATTTCAAAGTGGTCAGCTCTGTTTCCATCGGTGCGATTTTCTTATTGATTTTATTGGTGCTGCATTCCGTCTCTTTGCCGGTGATCCTCGTATTGGTCATCGAGCTGGCCATCTACATTAATATGAGTCTGGCCTGTTATACCGGCGCAACACTGCCGTTTATCGCATCAGTTGTGATCGGGACCGTGCAGCTTGGCGCGACTGTCGATTATGCGATTCTGATGACGAATCGTTATCTGCGTGAGCGGACAGCCGGGTATCAGAAACTGCAGGCTGCGGAAATTGCTCTGGAGAGTTCGATACCGTCTATTTTGACCAGTGCCCTCGGCTTCTTTGCGGCAACCATCGGTGTCGGTATTTATTCAGATGTGGATTTGATCAGTTCTCTGTGTCTTCTGATAGCCAGAGGCGCATTGATCAGTATGGCAGTTGTATTTTTGTTCCTTCCGTCATTCTATCTGTTGTGTGACGGGTTAATCATGAAAACAAGCTGGGGATTGAAAAAGAAAATAAAAACTCAGACCGCGGGATTGGAGGATTTAAAATGAAACGTATGAATAAATCAATCGCTTTTGCCATGAGTGTGGCTTTAATGATGAGCAGCCTTACAGGCTGTGGAAATGCACAGGCAGCCGTCAATGATCAGACAGGTGTGGTGGAGACGGTGGCAGAGGATGTGCAGGCTCAGACAGACACCGATCAAGAGGATGATGAAAAAAAGGATGAAGCGGATCAAATCAGTAAGGCTGCAGAGTCCCTGCTGCCCCACAGCAGTAGTGCCGGAAAAGAAGAAACCGTGTATGTCATTGCCGATGCAAGCGGCAAACCTCAGAAAACGATTGTCAGTGCCTGGCTGAAAAATCCGGCGGGAGCGGATAAGCTTTCAGATGTGGCGAATCTGTCGGACATTGAAAATGTCAAGGGTGATGAAGGCTACACGGAAGGCAGCAGCGGCCGTATGGAATGGCAGGCAAACGGTCAGGATATCTATTATCAGGGACAGTCAGATCAGCCGCTGCCGGTGGATACAAATATTACCTATGAACTGGACGGCAAAGAGGTTTCTGCAGAGGAACTGGACGGCGCAACCGGCCATCTGGTCATGACTTTTAGTTATACAAATCAGACGGGGACGGAAAAGAACGTCAACGGCAAGAAGGTTACGATGTACCAGCCTTTTATTGTCGTATCCGGTATGATGGTGGATAATGCGCATGCGGTCAATATCGAAGTCACAAATGGCAAAGTCATCAACTCGGGGGATCAGTCGGTGATCGTGGGGATGGCTATGCCGGGACTGAAAGAGAGCCTGGGTATTAATGATAGGACAGACGATGATGGAGAACCGGTGGATATTGATATACCGGAATCTGTCGTTATTGAGGCCGACGTGGCCGATTTCTCGCTGTTGACAACACTGACGGTGATTGATAATTCATTCATGAATGAATTGGATCTGGATGATGTGGATTCTCTGGATGATCTGAAAGATGCCATGGATGAGATGACAGATGCTTCCACGCAGTTGGTGGACGGGACAAAAGAGCTGAAGGATGGCGTTGATGAACTGAGCGACGGTGCGGGAGAATTGCAGGATGGCGCAAAAGAGCTGGATGACGGCGCCGGAAATCTGAATGATGGCGCCGGGCAACTGCAGGATGGCGCGAAAGAACTGAATGACGGAGCACTGGCCCTGGCAAGCGGTACAAAACAGGTGGATGATGGTGCGGGACAACTGCAGGCAGGTATTCAAAGTGCCGCAGACGGTGCGAATGTGCTCGCAGATGGCGTCAAAAAATTGGATGACGGATCCGGAGCGCTGGCAGTCGGGGCAAAGGCAGCGGATGACGGAGCCGCAGCCCTGGCCGCAGGCGCGAAAGCGGCGGATGATGGTGCTGCAGCATTAAAGAACGGTCTTATGGATGCGGATACAGGCGCCGGACAACTGGCAGAAGGATCAGCCGTGCTGTCAGCAGGAACCGGAAAACTGAAAACAGGTATTGAGGCGGTCAGCGGCGGACTGGGTGATCTGTCTGTGGGGGCAGGTACTGTTGCCGGCGGTGCGGCCCGGCTTCAGGAATCTGTGGCGGCTATGCCGGAACAGATCGGAAAGCTTCAGACAGGGGCTTCAAATCTCAAAGATGGCGCAGATCAGTTGGCTGGCGGTGCGGATGCTGTATCTGAAGGTGCGGGCGGCTTATCCGCTTCAGCAAAGGAACTGGCGGATGGTGCCAAATCTCTGAGTGAAAATGCGGCGGCATTGCAGAAACTGGCAAACGCAGATAATTTGAATAAAGTCAAAAATGCGCTGGATTCTACCATTGATACCTTGCAGGATGCAAAAGATGCAGGTGTGGATGTGGGAGATGCCTTATGGCAGATGCAGGAATTACAGGCCATGCTGTCAGCGGGCGGCGATACGGCTGTTGCGGCAGTGAATGGCATTGCCGATGGGGCTTCAGCCTTGTCACAAGGCGCTTACGGCTTATCAGAAGGGGCGGATGCCTTATCAGGTGCGGCTTCCGGACTTTCAGAGGGAGCCAGCGCACTGTCCGGCGGTGTTTCGGAGTTGAGCGAAGGTATGAATCAACTGGCCGGAGGCAGCGGTGCGTTAAAGGCAGGCGTTGATCAACTGGCAGCCGGTGCCGGACAGGTAGCTGCAGGCGCCGATCAATTGAATGCGAATGCGCCTGCGTTGCGGGCGGGTATTGGTGAACTGGATACTGGCGCGGCTGCCCTGGCCGATGGCGCGGCGGTCTTAAAAGCCGGTACCGGACAACTGGTTGTCGGTGCTGAGACATTAAAGCAGGGAACACTACAGTTGGCAGACAGAACAGTGACGCTTAAAGACGGTACTTACGAACTGGCAATTGGCGCCGGTGACTTGAAAGCCGGTACAACACGGCTGGCAGCCGGAGTGACAGTTCTGAGAACCGGAGCCAGTCAGCTTGGCAGCGGAGCCAGTGATCTGAAGGCCGGTACCTCCCAGCTGGCGGACGGAGCCAGTGATCTGAAAGCCGGTACCTCTCAGTTGCTGGCCGGTACAACTGAATTGAAAGAAGGCACCGCAGCATTAAAAGATGGTACTTCCCAGTTAAAGGACGGCACCGGTGAGTTGGCAGATGGCGTATCCCGGTTATTAGATGGCGCCATAGAACTGATGGATGGTATGGACGAATTTGACAAAGAGGCCATTCAGAAACTGACGGATCTTTTTGAGGATGACGCACAGGAACTGATCGACAGAATGCGGGCTTTGCAGGATTACGCTGGTGAATACAGATCCTTCTCCGGTGACAGAAATGATGAAAACTGCAGCGTTCGTTTCATTATGCGAACTGATGCCATCGGTGAATAAGCAATCAGTGAGTGACTATATAAAAAAATAACAAACTTTAGTAAAAAGAGTATTCCGCTCAGGAAGGCATACAGTTACATCCTGATTCCTGTAAGAATACTCTTTTTGTGCCGTCTGGGAGCGGCCATTTTGATCGTGAATGATGTGAAATAATCATGCTTGCAGCTTCTTAAATTTGACTAATCAATGATTGAATTCCATGCATAGAAATGCTAAGATAAACTGGTAGCGCATCCGACCTGTCAGATGCGCGGCGGTTTGGATGTGTTGTGCATTTCACAGAATGCGAAGGAGGAATTGACAAATGAAAAAATATTTAAGAATGCTGGTATTGGCTGTACTGGCTGGCGCGGCCATTGGTATCGGCGGTATTGTATTTCTGGCGTTGGACAATAAAGTCGTTGGAGCACTGATGTTCACGGCGGGGCTGTATTCGATTTGTGTGCATGGATTGAATCTGTTTACCGGTAAAGTAGGATATCTGGTGAATCAGCCCGTTTCTTATCTGCTGGATCTGCTTGTGATCTGGATCGGCAATCTGGCCGGTACATATCTGGCTGCGGCTGGTATCATGTCAACACGCAGTTATGAGGACTATGGCTTTTATGATAAGGTGACGGCCATGTGTGAGGCGAAGGTGGGTGACAGCCTGGGAAGCCTGTTTATTCTTGGAATCTTTTGTGGCGCTCTTATGTATATTGCCGTTGAAGGCTACAAACAGACAAAAAATCCGATGATTTTATTTGTTGGGGTAGGAACCTTCATTCTGTGCGGTTTCGAGCATTGTATTGCGGATATGTTCTATCTATCGGCAGCCGGTATGTGGTCGGCGAGGGCTTTTCTCTGTATTATCGTCATTTCTTTTGGAAATGCTGTTGGCGGTATATTGATACCCCTTGCGAAGAAAATTCCTGAAAACGGATAATGGCACAGAAAGGAGAAAGCAAGATGCAGGAGAGAGAACAGGAACAAAAGTTACAGGAAGAACAGAAGGCACAGGAACGGATAGAACAGTTGGAACAGAAAGAAAAGATCGAAAATTATATACAGCAACGGTTATTTGATTTGCAGGATTTAAAATACCGTGATTTTCACTGCCGCCTGATGCCGACGGTGGATCCGGCGACAGTGATTGGCGTCCGGACGCCGGTTTTGCGTAAATTAGGTAAAGAATTGGCAAAGATGCCTGAATCGGCGGCGTTTTTAAAAATTTTGCCCCATACTTATTATGATGAAAATAATCTGCATGGCTTCCTGATTGCGAATATCAAAGATTACGATGCGTGTGTAGAGGCTGTTAATGCATTTTTGCCCTATGTGGACAACTGGGCCACCTGTGATCTGATGTCACCGAAGGTCTTTAAGAAGCATTTGCCGGAATTGCTGGAAAGCATCAGATCGTGGCTGGCGTCAGACGAGACCTATACGATCCGGTTTGGCATTGAGATGTTAATGTCTCATTATCTGGATGAACATTTCAAGCCCGAATATCCGGAGATGGTAGCGGCCGTCCGTTCCAGTGAGTATTATGTCAACATGATGATCGCCTGGTATTTCGCAACGGCGCTGGCCAAACAATGGGATGCGGTGATCCCTTATCTGGAAGATAAAAAGCTGGATACCTGGGTGCATAACAAGACGATCCAAAAAGCCTGTGAAAGCCTGAGAATAAAGGATTCTCAGAAGGTTTATCTGAAAACACTGAAGGTATAATATATCATCTCCTGCACCCGGATTAATTGTCTGAAGTAGGGCCAAATATTATCAAAATCTACAATCGTTTGTTTGAAAAGCTGATGAAAAACAGTTAATAAAGGGTAAAATGGCTGCGGGGAAAGAAAATTCTCATCATTGTGAGGAAAACTTCTGGATTATCTGATATTATATAAAAGAGTGGCTAAAAAAGCCACAGAATCAGCGGGGGAGGAATATGATGCAGTTATTAATCAAACAGAGAGTATTTTCGTGGACGGATACATATGATATTTATGATGAGGAAGGCAATGCCAAATATTTTGTAAGGGCTGAGTTTTTGTCGATGCTGGGGCACCGGCTGCATGTTTATGACAGGGATGATCATGAAGTTGGCGTGATTCGTGAGAGACTGATGACGTTTTTACCGGTTTTTGATATTGAGATCGATGGCTTATATATGGGAAGTATTCAAAAGAAATTTTCCTTCCTGCATCCAAAATACGAAGTGGATTTTTGCGGATGGCATGTGGAAGGTGATTTTCTCGGATGGGAATATGATGTCTATGAAGCCTGCAGTCCGGTTGTCCATATCAGCAAAGAACTTATGAACTGGGGCGATACTTATGTGCTTGATTTTGCCGATCCTGACGATGAACTTCGGGGACTTCTGCTCGTGATCGCCATCGATGCCGCCAATTGCTCGAAATAACTATTTTGCGTGTTTTGCGTGTCCTGTTTCGTGAAAAATCTATTGACAATCCCTCTATTTTGCGATTACATATTAAGAGGACTGTAAAATCGAGGGAGTGTTAAGAACATGGATTATTATGAGGAAGCTTTAAAACTGCATGAGGCGCATCAAGGTAAGATTTCAGTAGCCAGCAGGGTGCCTGTGAAGTCCAGAGATGATATGAGTATCGCCTATACGCCGGGTGTCGCCCAGCCATGCCGTGAAATCCATAAGGACAGAAAAAATGTTTATAAATACACATCCAAGAGTCATCTTGTGGGTGTTGTATCGGACGGGTCGGCGGTATTGGGCCTTGGCAATATTGGCGCCGAGGCTGCCATACCTGTTATGGAAGGCAAGGCCGTTTTATTCAAGGAATTTGGCGGCGTAGACGCTTTTCCAATTTGTCTGGATACGCAGGATACGGAGGAAATTATCAAAGCTGTCAAGCAGATCGCCCCGGTATTTGGCGGCATCAATCTGGAGGATATTGCGTCTCCGAGATGTTTTGAAATTGAGCGCCGTCTGGAGGAAGAACTGGATATTCCGGTTTTCCATGATGATCAGCACGGAACGGCCATTGTCGTAACGGCAGCGCTTTTGAATGCCCTGAAAGTGGTCGGCAAACAGATCGACAGGATCAGAGTGGTTTTAAACGGGCCGGGATCAGCCGGAACAGCCATTATCAGGATGATGCTGACAGCCGGAGTCAGGGATATTATTGCCGTTGATGAGAACGGGATTTTGTATAAAGACAGAGGCATTGGTATTGTGGATCACAAGAAAATGCTCTGTGAGATCACCAATAAGGATGATATGCGAGGAACTTTAGCGGACGCGCTTAAAGGCGCCGATGTATTCATCGGAGTATCTGTAGCCGGGGCGCTGAATCCTGAGATGATCAAAGCGATGAACCCGGATCCGATCGTATTTGCCATGGCGAATCCGACACCGGAGATCATGTATGAAGAAGCCATTGCAGCAGGCGTGAAGGTCATGGGAACCGGTCGTTCTGACTTCCCGAATCAGATCAATAATGTTCTGGCTTTTCCTGGGATTTTCCGGGGCGCGCTGGATGCTAATGCCAGAGATATTAATGATGAGATGAAGCTGGCTGCGGCCAGAGCCATTGCCGAACTGGTGGAGCCGGAAAAATTATCGGCGGAATATATCATTCCATCAGCCCTTGATCCGGGCGTGGCGGCCCATGTTGCGGCGAAGGTGAAAGAAGCGGCGATACGGACAGGTACAGCAAGGAATGTATAATATTACAAAAATTGTGCATAAGTATTGCATATTATAAAATTATAGTGTATACTTATGCATATTGAGAAGGAAGAAAGAGGTGTCAATATGAATTTAAAAGGCCGTCATTTATTGAAATTACTTGATTTTACGCCTGAGGAGATTTTATATCTGGTCGATCTGGCGGATGAACTGAAAGCGAAGAAGAAACAGGGGATTCCAACCCTTCATCATACAGGCAAAAATATTGCGCTTATTTTTGAAAAGACCAGCACAAGAACGAGATGTTCATTTGAGGTGGCTGCCAACGATCTGGGTATGCATACGACATTCCTTGATCCATCGGCTTCCCAGATCGGCAAGAAAGAGAGCATCGCGGATACAGCCCGTGTCCTTGGCCGGATCTATGATGGGATCGAGTACCGCGGTTTTGATCAGTCTATCGTGGATGCACTGGCTGAATATGCGGGTGTACCTGTATGGAACGGTCTGACCAATCAGTTCCATCCGACGCAGGTACTGGCAGATATTATGACGATCCGTGAAAAATTTGGCTATTTAAAAGGCATCAAACTCACTTATTTGGGAGATGCCCGCTATAACATGGGCAATTCTCTGATGGTCGTCTGCGCGAAAATGGGAATGCATTTTACAGCCTGCACATGCAAACAGTATTTTCCGGATGAAGCCATTGTAGCTCAGTGCCGTGAGATCGCCAGAGAGACGGGAGCAAGCATTACGCTGACGGAGGATGTGATGGCCGGTACGAAGGGCGCTGATGTGATTTATACAGATGTGTGGGTATCCATGGGCGAGCCGGATGAAGTCTGGGAGAAACGTATCAAAGAACTGTCACCTTATCAGGTCACAAAGAAAGTGATGGAGAATGCAGGAGAGAAGGCTGTTTTCATGCATTGTCTTCCGGCTTTCCACGATCTGAATACGACCATTGGCCGCCAGATCGGAGAGAAGTTCGGTATCACGGAGATGGAAGTGACTGACGAAGTCTTTGAGTCGGCCCGGTCCGTTGTCTTTGATGAGGCGGAGAACCGTATGCATACGATCAAAGCGGTCATGGATGCGACATTGTAAATATCAGGTATTCAGGTAAAAATAAAAAAAGTCCGGCCTTTCGTTATCCTGTCATCGGAAAAGCCGGACTGTTTTTTGTATCGTATACGTCAATTATTTTGTATATTTTTCTTCGCAGTACTTGCAGCGGTAGGTTGCTGTCTCACGGTCTGTCAGAATAAAGATATTCGGCAGTTCCTGTTCAATGGAAGTGATGCATCTTGGATTCTTGCACCGGATGACATTGACCAGTTTCTTCGGATGATGGAGTTTCTTTTTCTCTGTGATCTTGCCGTCAGTGATAATGTTGACAGTGATGTGGTGATCCAGAAAACCGACCACATCCAGGTCGATACTGTCAAGGCTTCCGGAAATCTTGATGATATCTTTTTTGCCCATTTTCTGGCTGGTGGCATTTTTGATGATGGCTACCTGGGTATCCAGTTGGCCAAGGTTGAGATATTTGTAAATCTCCATGCTCATGCCTGCAGGTATATGGTCTAATACAATGCCGTTATCCAATCCGCTGATGTTTAACATGGTGCAACCTCCAATCCTAATAATGTGAGAATAAGTGCCATACGAATATACATGCCATACTGGGCCTGCTTGAAATAAGCGGCTCTCGGATCATCATCGACCTCGACGGCAATTTCATTGACACGAGGCAGAGGATGGAGCACAAGCATATCTTCTTTGGCCAGGGACATTTTGGCCTTGTCGAGAATATAGCAGTCCTTCATACGGATATAATCATCTTCATTGAAGAAACGCTCTCTCTGAACACGGGTCATGTAGAGAATGTCCAGTTCAGGGATGGCCTCATCAAGACTCTGTACTTCTCTAAAATAAAGATTCTTTTTATTCAGCATTTCCAGAATATATTCAGGGACACGAAGCTCCGGCGGGGATATGAGAATGAAACGGACGTTTTCATATCGGGATAATGCTTCGATTAATGAGTGAACGGTACGGCCGAATTTTAAGTCGCCGCAAAGGCCGATGGTCAGATTGTCTAAATGGCCTTTTAAAGAACGGATAGTCAGCAGATCAGTCAGCGTCTGTGTCGGATGCTGATGTCCGCCGTCACCGGCATTGATGACCGGAATAGAAGATTTCAGAGATGCAACCAGCGGGGCGCCTTCCTTTGGATGACGCATGGCACAGATGTCGGCGTAGCATGAAATCATGCGGATCGTATCGGAAACACTCTCACCTTTAGCTGCGGAACTGGAACCTGCAGAAGAAAATCCAAGTACATGGCCGCCCAGATGATACATGGCAGCTTCAAAACTTAATCGTGTACGTGTGCTTGGTTCATAGAAACAGGTCGCCAGTGTTTTGCGGTCGCATGCATGTGCGTATTTGTCAGGGTTGCGTTCAATATCGCCTGCTAAATCCATTAACTGATCCAGTTCTTCAACAGAGAAGTCCATGGGGTTTAATAAATGACGTGGCATAAAGTCCCTCCTCAAATTCTATGTATGAAATTCAATCATTATCATCATTCCTATTATACCTTTTTATATCAGAATGTCAAAGAGAAATATCAAAAACTTTTGCTTTTTTTTCGGATGATTCCACCTGAATTTGACAAGGAGCGGATGATTTGTTATGATACAGAAAGTTTCCGGTCTTCTGATTTGCGGGAAACTTTTCTACGTGATTAAACATCGGAGGTATCAAAAGTGAAAAAAATCAGAAATGCGCTGGTTGCGCAGTCGGGAGGACCGACCGTTGCCATTAATGCCAGCCTGGCGGGTGTCATCAAAGGATGCCTGGACAGTGATGCAATTACAACGGTGTATGGCGCCAGAAATGGTGTGGAAGGTTTAATGGAAGAAAGACTGGTGAATCTGACGGAGATTTTCCAGAATGACGGGGAAGCGCTTGAAAGGCTGAAAGTGACGCCGTCCATGTACCTTGGCTCATGCAAAAGGAAATTAAAGAGCATGCAGGGTGATACCAGTGAGTATGATGATATAATGGAAATATTCAAAAAGTATCATATTCATTATTTTTTCTATATCGGCGGCAATGATTCCATGGATACGGTGGGTAAAATGAGCATTTATGTGAAGCAGCACCAGTTGGATATTGCAGTTATCGGTGTGCCGAAAACGGTGGACAATGACCTGATCATCACGGATCATACGCCGGGATTTGGTTCGGCGGCGAAATATGTGGCGGCGTCCATGCTGGAAATGGCCCATGATACGTCTATTTATAATACACGAAGCGTACTGATCGTTGAAATAATGGGACGGGACGCGGGATGGCTCACTGCTTCCAGTGTTCTGGCCAGAAATGACTACAGCGAAGCGCCTCATTTGATTTATCTGCCGGAGCGGGCTTTTTCAAAGACGCAGTTTATCGAAGATATCAGGGAACAGTTTAAGACGCGCGAGAAAGTGATCGTTGCCGTATCAGAAGGTCTCCGTGATGCCGAAGGCCATTATATCAGTGCGGAGACATCGGTATCGGATGCTTTTGGTCATGCGATGCTGAGCGGAACGGGAAAATGTCTTGAACGTCTGGTGGCTGAGACTTTTGAATGCAAGGTGCGTTCAGTGGAAATCAATGTTTTGCAGCGCTGCGCGGCTCATCTGGCATCGGCTGTTGATCTGAAGGAAGGATTTTTGCTTGGCTTAAAGGGCGTATCTCTGGCGCTGGAAGGAAAAACAGGTGAAATGTCCGTTTTGCGAAGGGTATCCAATGCGCCGTATGAAGTGGTCTGTGAGAGCGCCGATGTGAATCTGATCGCCAATCAGGAAAAACATGTGCCGGATGAATGGATCACGGCAAAGGGCAATGATGTGACGGATGAAATGACCGAATATCTCAGACCTTTAGTGCAGGGAGAAGTGCCGGTACCAATGAAGGAGGGCATACCACATTATCTGTTTTTGCCGGGTGGAAAATAACCCTTGATTTTTCTGTATTAAAGGACTATAATTAACCCATGTAAAGCCGTGACAGTTTAAAGTCCTGAAGTGCAGAGACAGGACGGCATGGCCGATACGCAGTAATTGAGGAGGAGTAAACAATGAAAAAGATGAAAAAAGTGTTGGCTTTCGGGCTGACAATGATGATGGTGGCTGGTCTTGCAGCATGTGGTAATTCATCATCCGAGACAACAGGCGAAACAGAAGGTGCTGCAGGCGATGCTCAGTATACAGTTGGTATCTGTCAGCTTGTACAGCATGATGCGCTGGATGCAGCAACACAGGGATTTAAGGATGCTCTGACAGAGCAGTTTGGCGACGCAGTTACGTTTGATGAACAGAATGCGCAGGGCGATTCCAATACATGTTCAACGATCATCAACAGCTTTGTATCTGCCGATGTGGATCTGATCCTTGCCAACGCAACACCGGCACTTCAGGCTGCACAGGCCGGTACATCAGAGATCCCGGTTCTTGGCACTTCTGTGACAGAGTATGGTGTAGCCCTTGGTATTGAAGACTTTGACGGTACAGTCGGCGGTAACATTTCCGGTACATCTGACCTGGCGCCTCTGGATGGACAGGCTGATATGCTCCATGAATTGTTCCCGGATGCCGAGAAGGTAGGTCTTCTTTACTGTTCAGCAGAGGCCAATTCCCAGTATCAGGTAGATACAGTCAAAGGTTATCTTGAAGACCTTGGTTATACATGTGAATATTATGCATTCTCAGATTCCAATGACCTTGCAACTGTTTGTACAACAGCCGCTGACGAGAGTGATGTTATTTATGTCCCAACAGATAATACGGCTGCCAATAATACAGAAATCGTCAATAATATCTGTCAGCCAGCAGGTGTTCCTGTTGTAGCCGGTGAGGAAGGTATCTGTGCAGGCTGCGGTATTGCCACATTGTCAATCAGCTATTATGACCTTGGTGTTGCCACAGGTAAGATGGCTGCAAGAATTCTTCAGGGCGAAGATATTTCTACAATGCCGATCGAGTACGCACCGGAATTTACAAAGAAATATGTACCAAGCCGTTGTGAGGCTCTGAATATAACAGTACCTGATGACTATGTCGCAATTGAAGAATAGTCATTGATAAAATGGACAACGTAGGGCTGCTGCAAAATTACTGGTATTTTGCGGCAACCCTTCATGTTGTATTTGCATTTGTTTTTACGAGGAGGAAAAAACTGCCGTGGAAATTATAAAACTTATTAATGCATTGCCCGGAGCGGCTGCGCAGGGCCTGATCTGGGGGATCATGGCGATTGGTGTCTATATCACTTTCAGGATACTGGATATCGCCGATCTGACCGTTGACGGCACGTTGTGTACCGGCGGTGCGGTCTGCATTATGATGATGCTTAGCGGACAAAATGTCTGGATAGCGATGCTGGCGGCCCTGGTGGCTGGTATGCTGGCCGGTTTCGCAACAGGATTTTTGCATACATTTATGGGGATTCCGGCGATCCTGTCCGGTATTCTGACTCAGTTAGCTTTATGGTCTGTCAATTTGAAAGTTATGGGAAAGGCCAATCAGGCCATCAATGTCGATAAGTTTGATCTGCTTGTTTCCCTGCGTTTTATAAAAGGTGTTGCCGTCTGGAAAAACACGATTTTTATTGTAGCTGTTATCATCGTTGTTCTGATTGCTTTGCTGTATTGGTTCTTCGGGACGGAACTCGGATGCTCTATCCGGGCAACGGGCTGCAATGGCAATATGGCCAGAGCCCAGGGCATTAATACGAATTTTAATAAGGTACTGGGACTGATGGTATCCAATGGTCTGGTTGCCCTTTCAGGCGCTTTGCTTTCACAGTATCAGGGATTTGCGGATATCAATATGGGCCGCGGCGCCATCGTCATCGGTCTGGCTGCCGTTATTATCGGTGAGGCAATTTTCGGACGCATTTTCCGTAATTTTGCCCTGTGTCTTTTGAGCATTGCTTTTGGTTCCATTATCTATTATCTTGTGCTTCAGGTGGTTATCTGGCTCGGTGTTGATACGGATCTGCTGAAGATGTTCTCGGCTGTTGTTGTTGCTATTTTCCTTGCGATCCCTTACTGGAAAGGCAAATACTTTGCGAAACCGGTAAAGAGAGGAGGCAGTGCCAATGCTTGAGATTAAAAATGTTTACAAAACTTTTAATCCGGGGACAGTGAATGAAAAGCGTGCTTTAAACGGCGTCAATCTGTGTCTGGAAGACGGTGATTTTGTAACGGTTATCGGCGGTAACGGCGCAGGCAAATCAACGATGCTGAATGCCGTTGCGGGTGTATGGCCGGTGGATGAAGGTCAGATTATCATTGATGGTATTGATGTGACAAAGCTGCCGGAACATAAACGTGCCAAATATCTTGGACGTGTGTTCCAGGATCCGATGACTGGAACGGCTGCCACCATGGGCATTGAAGAAAATCTTGCCCTTGCGCAGCGCCGTGGAATGTCAAGGACATTGAAATCAGGTATCACGAAAAAAGAACGTGAAGAATATAAAGAACTTTTAAAAATCCTTGGTCTGGGTCTGGAAGAACGTCTGACTTCAAAGGTCGGCCTGCTTTCCGGCGGACAGCGGCAGGCTCTGACTTTGCTCATGGCCACCCTCAAGAAACCGAAGCTGCTGCTGTTAGATGAGCATACAGCGGCACTTGACCCGAAGACGGCGGCAAAAGTACTGGAAACAACGGATATGATCGTTAACCGTGATCATCTGACGACAATTATGATCACCCACAATATGAAAGATGCCATTGCCCATGGCAATCGTCTGATCATGATGATGGATGGACATATTATTCTTGATATCCGTGGAGAAGAAAAGAAAAAACTGACGGTAGAAGATCTGCTTCATCAGTTTGAAAAAGTCAGCGGCGAACAATTTGCCAGCGACAAAGCATTATTAGGATAGACGGCTCAGCCTTCATGTCTTTAAAGACAATTTCTGCAGACATCACCGCGAAACACGTTTTTCAGGGGTTTCGCTTGTGATTGTCTGCAGAAATTGTTGTTTATAAGCTTGCTGTGGCTGAGCCGGATTATTCTACAACTGCGATTGCTTCGATTTCTACAAGCGCGTCTTTTGGAAGTCTTGCAACTTCAACGGCTGCTCTGGCCGGGCAGTTTTCTTTGAAAAATTCTGCATAAACGGCATTCATGTCGGTAAACATATTCATATCTTTCATAAATACGCCAACACGTACAACATGATCAAGATCCGTGCCTGCTTCAGCAAGGATATTTTTGATATTGGTCAGGGACTGGCGTGTCTGTTCCTGAATCGTATCGCCTGCAAAAGCGCCGGTAGCCGGATCAACCGGGAGCTGACCAGACACATAGATGGTTGAGCCAGCCTTGATCGCCTGGGAATACGGGCCGATGGCGGCCGGTGCCTGAGATGTGTGAATAACTTCTTTCATGGAAAAAACCTCCTCTATTCTTATAGTAATTTTCGCTCAGTATTTATCATACCACAAACGATAAAAAAAACAATAGAAACAGCACAGCCAGCGAGGATATTTCCGCCATTTGGGAATACTAAATTTAATGGCTGTCGATATGCGGATTTTCTTTGCGCCAGTTTTGTGGAGAATATCCGGTTATTTTTTTGAAGGCCCGTGAAAAGTTGAGCTGGTTCTGATAGCCGACCTGCCTTGAGATCTCGCTGATTGGCATCGTCGTATATTTCAGCAGTTCTTTGGCCTTATTCATCCGAAAATAAATCAGGAACTGCTGCGGCGTCTGCTTCAGCGATTCTTTGAATATTTTGGCCAGATAATTCTGGTTCAGATTGCAGAAAGCCGCCATATCCTTAATGGTAATATTGGAGTGGTGATAATTCTGTTCAACAAAGGTAGTGGCTTCACGAATATATAAATCTTTTAGTTTTGATGTAGATAATGTTGTATGGTTAAATGAAGACCGGATAAACAGATCCAGAAACAGATATAAATGGGCGATCAGATAGAGCGATGTGTTGTTTTGACTGCAGATAATGGTCAGCATTTCCTGCTTCATCTGTTCACGGAGTTCCTGACTGATGGCATGATAAATCGGGGCATCATAAGTAATGCCGGTGGATGCCAGTATGTCATTGCTTTTTAATCCGTCAAATTCAAGCCAGCAATATTGCCAGGGATTGTCACCGTCGGCCGTATAGGTGTTGATCTGTCCGGGGTAGATCAGGAAACCGGAACCCGCGGAGATATGATAAATATGCGTTTCTCCGTTGGAATCAATGGATTGGAGTCTGCCTTTTCCGGAAAGAACATAGTGAAAGAGATAATGATTCCTTATGGCCGGGCCATAGGAATAATTGGCCGCACATTGTTCAAGACCGTATTGAAACAGCTTCATATCCATATAATGTTCATTTGGGAACAGCTTGAAAATATTTTCGTATGGCATATCGGCAATACCTCCTGTTTATTTTTACCTGAATGATTCACAGCTCGGTTTACAAGCAAGCTTGACGCCCGAATGGCTGATTTCACTTCGCTGCTGTGAATAATTCGAGTTTGATTTCATTTTACAACATTGTGCTATAAAAAAGCTACTGAAAAATGAAAAAAATTTTACATTAATATATCATTTTTTCACTATATATATCAAATATATCATTAAAGTTAAATATTGATATAAAATGCAAAAACAAATGATATTTACATGAATACGAAATGTGAATATAATGTCTATGAAATCAGAGAAAAATCCCAAAAAAATATAAAAATTGCCCATGAATTTAAAAAAGATCAATATAAAATAGCTGAAATAAATGGAAATATCGCCATGGGATGGTTATAAAACGATAAAGAGTGATAATGCTATAATATGACAAAATATTATGTGACGAGAGGTGACGTACGATGGCTGTATATTTTTCTAAGAAGAATCAGACATTTTCATTACAGACAAAGCACAGCACATATCAGATGAAAGTGACGGATATGGGTTATCTGCTTCATGTATATTATGGAGCGCGAATTGAAGATACGGATATCAGTGCTTTGATCACTCATTATGACAGAGGGTTTTCGCCAAATCCAAATGAGGCCGGCAATGACCGGACGATTTCGCTGGACGTGATGCCGCAGGAATTTTCAAGCGCCGGTGTCGGTGATTTCAGAGCCAGCAGTATTGAAGTGGAGAATGCGGACGGCAGCCGGGCTTTTGAGGGCAAATATGATGGTCATCGCATTTATCAGGGCAAGTACCAGATGGAAGGGCTGCCGGGACTGAGAACGATTGATAATGACACGGTGGATACAGTGGAAATCAGTCTGAAAGATGCCGTGACCGGTTTAAAAGTTGTTTTATGCTACAGTGTGTATGAGGATGCCGATGTGATTACAAGAACCGTGAAAGTTATCAATGAGGGCAGTCAGACGATCCTGCTGAAGAAAATTATGTCGGTGACTGTGGATTATCTGGAATCGGATTATGATTTTATCCATTTTGACGGAAGGCATACGATGGAGCGGGAACTGCATCGGGACAAATTGTCCTGCGGCCAGCATGTGATCGGCAGTATCCGGGGAACTTCCAGCCATCAGCATAATCCGTTTGTCATTCTCTGTGACCATACGGCCGGAGAGGATTTTGGCGGATGCTATGGTTTCGCCTTTGTGTACAGCGGTAATTTTGAATGTACCGTTCAAAAAGACCAGTTTGATCAGGCACGGCTTGTGATGGGGATTCACCCGGACCGGTTCTCATGGCCGCTGAACGCGGGCGGATGCTTTCAGGCGCCGGAAGTTGTGATGGCCTATTCTGATGAGGGGTTGACGAGACTTTCACATATTTATCATGATGTCTATAGGACAAGATTATGTGACAGCTTGTATATGAAAGAAAAACGTCCTGTGCTGATCAATAGCTGGGAGGCCTCTTATTTTGATTTTAACCATGATTCCCTTGTGGCCATGGCGAAAAACGCCGTTGATATGGGTGTCGATCTGTTTGTGCTTGATGACGGATGGTTTGGCGACCGGAATGACGATACCTGCGCCCTGGGGGATTGGAATGCAAACAGGCAGAAGCTGCCGAAGGGACTGGATGGTCTTGCAAAAGATATCAACGCCCTTGGACTTGACCTGGGGCTGTGGGTAGAACCGGAGATGGTCTCTGAGCAGAGCCGTCTGTATCGGCTTCATCCGGACTGGAGCCTGAAAATTCCGGACCGGCCGGTGACAAGAGGACGTTATCAGTTAGTTCTGGATCTGTCCAGAAAAGATGTTCAGGAATATATCATCACGTTTCTGGATGAGATTTTATCTTCGGCCAATATCACCTATATCAAGTGGGATATGAACCGGAGTATCAGTGAGATCTGGTCGAGTCTGGCAACGTCAGAAAGTATGGGAACCGTTTTCCACAAATACATTCTGGGGCTGTATGCCATTCTTAATAAAATCGTCCATATGCATCCGAATGTATTGTTTGAGGGATGCAGCGGCGGCGGCGGACGTTTTGACGCCGGGATGCTGTATTATCACCCGCAGATCTGGTGCAGTGATAATACGGATGCCATT
>CAYURX010000027.1:0-22210 GCA_964447245.1 uncultured Coprococcus sp.
AAGCCTTGATTTTACTGGCTTTTTTGGTCGATGGGCTTCATCGTCGGGAAAAGCAAAACATCACGGATCGCCTGGCTGTCTGTCAGCAGCATAACGAGACGGTCGATGCCATAACCAATACCACCTGTTGGCGGCATACCGATTTCCAATGCATTCAGGAAGTCTTCGTCTGTATGGTTAGCCTCTTCATCACCAGCGGCGATTGCTTCTTCCTGTGCAGCGAAACGTTCTCTCTGGTCAATCGGGTCATTTAACTCAGAATAAGCATTGCACATCTCACGTCCGTAGATAAACAGCTCAAAACGCTCAACTAGCCCATTACTTCCCGGTTTCTTCTTTGTAAGCGGCGAAATTTCAATTGGGTGATCCATGACAAATGTCGGCTGTACCATCTTGTCCTCGCAATATTCCTCGAAGAAAAGATTAATAATATCGCCCCTCTTATGACGCTTCTCATAAGCAATATGATGCTCATCGGCAATCCGCTTTGCTTCTTCATCTGTCTCAATGGCTGAAAAATCAACACCGGAATATTTCTTAACGGCATCTATCATGGTAATGCGCTCGAACGGTTTTGACATATCAATAACCGTATCGTTATAGCTGATGACTGCGCTGCCGCAGACCTTCTCAGCCAGATAACGGAACATGCTCTCTGTAAGCTCCATCATCCCTTCATAATCCGTATATGCCTGGTATAATTCCATCAAAGTAAATTCAGGATTATGTCTTGTATCCACACCTTCATTACGGAATACGCGTCCGATTTCATAAACACGTTCAAGACCGCCGACAATCAGGCGCTTTAAATAAAGCTCGAGGGAAATACGCAGCTTCACATCCTCATCCAATGCATTATAATGTGTGGCAAATGGTCTTGCTGCCGCACCGCCGGCATTGGAAACCAGCATCGGAGTCTCGACCTCCATAAAGCCGCGTCCGTCAAGAAAATTACGGATTTCTTTAAGGATCCGGGAACGCTTAATAAACGTATCCCTGACTTCCGGATTCATGATCAGATCCACATAGCGCTGACGGTAACGTGTATCTGTATTCGTCAGACCATGGAACTTCTCCGGCAGTACCTGCAAACTCTTGGATAACAGAATGATTTCCGTCGCATGAATGGAAATCTCGCCTGTCTTTGTCTTAAATACCTTACCCTTAATGCCGATAATATCACCAATATCCAGTTTCTTAAAAGCTTTGTATTCCTCAACGCCCAGTTCATCTCTGGCAACATAGGACTGGATATCCCCCTGCAGGTCACGGATATTGCAAAAAGATGCTTTACCCATGACACGCTTCTGCATCATACGTCCGGCCACAGATACTTCCTGACCTTCCAGTTCATCATAATTATTCTTGATTTCCATACTATGATGGGTTACGTCATATTTTGTAATCACAAAAGGATCATTGCCTGCTGCCTGCAGTTCAGCCAGCTTGTTGCGTCTGTTACGAATCTGCTCATTCACATCAGGCATCTGCTGATTTCTCTTTTCGTCTGCCATCTTCTTCTCTCCCTGTCTCACTTACAATTCGTTTGCATTCATTCAAATGCGTCTGCATTAATTTGCTCTTGTAATTTCAAGAATCTTAAATTCCAGATCGCCGGAAATTGTCTCCACGACAATCGTCTCGCCTTGCTTGGAACCAATGAGTGCGGCTCCCACCGGTGATTCGTTGGATATTTTACCATTCAGACTGTCCGCTTCTGTAGATCCAACGATCATATATTCAACTTCTTCATCAAATTCAACATCATACAATCTGACACGGCATCCGACGCTGATTGTATCCAGATCGACTTCATCCTCGTCAATGACCTCAACATTTTTCAGCAGTTTCTCCAGTTCCTCGATTCTGGCCTCAATATCCCGCTGTTCATCCTTGGCCGCATCATATTCGGCATTTTCAGACAAGTCACCCTGCTCTCTGGCCTCTTTGATCTTCTGGGCAACTTCTTTTCTTCTATTGACCTTTAAGTCAAACAGCTCATCTTCAAGGGCTCTCAAACCCGCAAATGTCATAATATTCTTTTTCGCTTCAGCCATAATAATATCCTTCCTATTCTATATATTTTATTTATATCTCTTTCTATAACAATTACCTGTCCGGTGATCCATCTAATGATCGATGATCATTTACTCTTACGCATGACTGTATCATACGCCCCTGTCCATCATTTTTATCGTATACATCCCTGTATTATAGCCTATTGCAATTTCACTGTCAATAAATTTATCTTCCGGATTTTTCAAGTTATCCGGGCCATTTTTCAATTGATGATTCGATTTGCCAATTGCTATGTCGTCCTTTGAAGCCACATCGACAGTAATGCCTCTAATTCTTCGTAGGATTCCACCTCATTGACAGCCTGACGCATCTTTGCGGAACCCGGATAACCGGCCGTATACCAGGCGACGTGCTTGCGCATTTCCCGGATCCCCTGATATTCTCCTTTGTGACGGATATGCATTTCGGCATGGCGCAGCATCATCTTAACCATGGCTTCAATCGAAGGCTTCTCATGCAAAACGCCATTTTCAAGGTAATCGATGATATCCCGAAACAGCCATGGATTGCCTCTGGCGCCTCTGGCCACCATGACACCATCGCAGCCGGTCTCCTCAAACATACGCCCGGCATCCTGAGGCTTAAAAATATCACCGTTACCGATGACCGGGATCCGAACCGCTTCCTTCACCTGCCGGATGATCTCCCAATCCGCCTGTCCGCTGTAATACTGCTCTCTGGTCCGCCCGTGTACGGCAATGGCCGCCGCGCCGCTGTCCTCAGCGATTTTTGCCATCTCCACGGCATTGATACAACTGTCATCAAAACCCTTTCTTATTTTAACCGTTACCGGCTTATCAATGGATTCGGTCAGCCTGCTTATGATCCGTCCCGCCAGTTCCGGCTGTTTCATCAATGCGGAACCTTCGCCGTTATTGACGACCTTTGGCACCGGACATCCCATATTCACATCCAGTATGTCAAAATCAAGATGCGCGATCCTTTTGGCCGCCTCCGCCATAATCTCCGGTTCAGAACCAAACAGCTGCAAAGACACAGGACGTTCCTCCTGCACCGTTTCCATCAGGAAAAATGTATTTTTATTGTTATAAGTAATGGCTTTGGCACTGACCATTTCCGTATAGACAAGGCCGCAGCCCTGCTCACGGCACAGCACGCGAAATGGCAGGTCTGTCACTCCTGCCATCGGTGCCAGTATCACAGGATGCTCAATGCACAAAGAACCAATCTGTAATGGCTTCATCATCCTATACCCGCTTTTTCCTGTTCATGCCTGCATTCTTATAATAAATGATCCGCAGGCCCTGCAGAGTCAGCATATTATCATAAATATCAATCGTATCCGTCTCGTCTGCGATCACCTTGCCAAAGCCGCCCGTAGCCACGACTTTGATATTGCCCAGCCCCGATTCTTCCTTCATCTTCCGAACAATATACTCCGTCTCACCGATGGTGCCATATACGATCCCCGCCTGAATACATTCCGTTGTATCCTTGGTCAGAATCGTCTTAGGCTTACGGATCTCCACCTCCGGTATCCTGGCCGCGTCACTGGTCAGCGCCTGCACACTTGTCTGAATACCCGGCGCAATGACAACAGAGTCCAGCGTACCGTCCTCCAGCACCAACTGATAGGATGTTGCCGTTCCATAATCAATGACAATGGCCGGTCCTCCATACAATTCCTTTACCGCCGCCGCATTCACGATCAGATCGGCGCCTGCCTCCTTTGGATTCTCGGCCCGCACCTTCACACCGGTCTTTACGCCCGGCCCAACGATCAGCGGATGAATATGGAAATATTTAATACAGGCATTGATCAGTGAATACATGACATTCGGCACAACGGACGCAATGATGATCCCTTCCACATCATGATGGCTGGCACTCGACAGACGCACCAGATCACGCAGCAATACACCGTACTCGTCCGATGTCCGCGCCACCTTCGTCGTAATACGATAGATTCTCTGAAGTTTTGCCACTGAAAAAGTTCCCAGTGTAATATTCGTGTTGCTGACATCAATAACCAGTATCATCTTCCACATCCTCTCCTAAAAAGAACACCTTATAATACATCTCCAATGACTCAAACAGCTCCCGTTTCTCATTCTGCATCTGCTTGATCTTCAAAATGCTGCCAATCTCATCATACAGTAAATCTCCTTCATCCGCAGATGTATTCAATTCCAGATTGCCTTCCTCATCAAATTCTATGGTAAAAATACCGCCGATATCCTCTGTATACAGCACACACAAAATTTTCAGTTCATCCTTAATCGACTGCGGCAATCCTTCAAAATTCTCATTTAAATAAAATTTTTTCTCATATGCGCTGGATGCGCACAATACCATTCGATCCTGATACATTCAAACCTCCTGCAAAATCTCCGAAACACGATCCATTAAACGTAACCAGGAACGCCGCGCACAGATACTTCACCGGAGATAACCGCCTCAACTGTTTTGTCATCCTTTTCCACAAGCAGACATCCGCCTGCGTCAATTCCCTGCGCCAGTCCTTCAAACTTTCTGTTCCGTTCTTCTATATAAACCCGCTGTCCACGGTTAACGAGCCGTTCATTATAAGCTGCCATCAGCCCGGACAGATCTTCCGCTTTCAGGAAGCTGTCATAATATTGCTCAAAGGCCAGCCATACATCGGCAATGATCTCACTTCGCTTAAAATAATCGCCGGATACCGTGTGCATGGAAGCCGCGACCCCTGCAATCTCCTCCGGAAATTCTTCGGTATTCACATTAATACCAATGCCGATCACAACGTAATGGATCTCATCCAGTTCCGTACTCATCTCTGTCAGAATACCGCAGATTTTACGTCCCTGGATCACAATATCATTCGGCCACTTGATCATACAGCCTTCCACACGTTTGCTGACAGCATCGCAGACAGCCATGGCTGCCACAATGGTCAGCATGGACGCCCTGTCCGGCCGGATATGCGGCCGAAGAAGAATACTCATCCAGATACCGCTGCCCGTCGGTGAATGCCATACACGGCCTCTCCGGCCCCTTCCCGTCAACTGACGCTCCGCAACGACAAGGGTTCCGCCGGCCCCACCGTTCTCCGCCAGCATCTTCACTTCCTGATTGGTCGACATGACTTCTTCTTTAAAAATAACCGGATGCCCGGCCCATGCCGTTTTCAGCAAACTGCCGATTTCCTCCGCCGTCACCAGATCCGGCGCCTGTCTGAGCCTGTAGCCCCTGTTTTTCACAGCCTCCACCTCATATCCTTCCGCCTTCAACTGATTGATGGCCTTCCAGACGGCGGTTCTTGACACATGCAATGTTTCGCACAATGTCTGCCCCGACACATAACCATCTGTCTCCTTCAGACATTTCAATATTTCTTCCTTCATGCCGACCCTCCTTCCCTGATCTGTAATAGCTTTCCTTACGATATTAACCCATTTTTTGAAAAATATCAATACAAAAGGCCGGTCCACAGAATAATTTCATCATTATTCCATGAACCGGCCCTTCTCTGCAATAATTTGAATCGCCGATCAAACCACTATGAAATATGGACCTTGTATTCACCTGTAACTTCAGGATCAAAGATCGATCTGTATGATAACGGATAAAGCACGATCCCCAGTACACAGCCCCAGAATACATCTATGATCGAGTGCTGCTTCAGCAAAACCGTTGACATGCAGATGGCGATAGCCAGCACATAAGAAACAATATGTACCAACCGTTTGTGCCTGAACACATCCGAATGCTGGATCACCGTATTAACGGCAATACTGTTGAAAACATGAATCGACGGACAGACATTGGTCGATGTGTCCACCGAATAGATCATCATGACCATCCTTGAAAAAATATTGTCACTCGTCAGCTCGGGCCTCAATTCCAGACCCGTCGGTATAATCGTGTAGATCATCAGACAGATGATCATTCCTGTGAACATATACCGGCATACACTGTAAAA
Organism: uncultured Coprococcus sp.; assembly: GCA_964447245.1. Classification (GTDB taxonomy): domain Bacteria; phylum Bacillota; class Clostridia; order Lachnospirales; family Lachnospiraceae; genus Coprococcus_A. The sequence continues at coordinate 6,002 of CAYURX010000027.1, forward strand.
GCTTTCCCGCTCTTTTTTCAAAAAGTATAAAAATGTAACGCCAATATAGAAAAACCATAAAATGTACGGAACAATAAAATACTCACAAAACGGTATTTTGTCATCCAGCGATGAATACACCGTCAATACCGGATGTCTGTATTGTTCAAGCAGAAAAAACCATGAAAAATAGATCGCCGCAAACGCAGCGCAAAACAAAACCGGACGTTCCCTCATCCATTGCTCGATCTTCCTCATACGAACCTCCATTCATGCAGCCTGATATCTGAAACATTCAAACATTACGTACAACCTGTGTTATTCCTTTTGAATACAAACAGAAGTATACACCCTAAACTTGAAAATTGTCTATCTATTTTCTGAAGAATTTCTTAAAGTTATCACGCTCTGTCTATCTTATGCATTTCAGGCCGCACAAAGACCGCAGTCTTCTGACTGCGGTCTCCCTTCATACTTCATATCTGATCCGTTACCCGGTCTGTTATTTTGATTCTTTGACGACTTCCGCAATGGAAGTGGCCAGTCCTGCAAGTCCCTGAATATCGGACGGGATAATGATCTTCGTTGCCTTGCCGTCAGCCGCTTTGCCAAAGGCTTCCAGGCTCTTGATCTGCAATACGGCATCATCGGCGCCGGCTTCACGAATAAAGCGGATACCATCGGCGTTGGCCTGCTGGATCTTTAAGATAGCCTGCGCTTCACCTTCGGCCTCACGGATCTTTGCTTCCTTCACGGCTTCAGCGCGAAGGATGGCGGACTGTTTCTCGGCCTCCGCTTCAAGGATCACAGATTCCTTATGGCCTTCGGCCTTCAGAATGGCGGAGCGTTTCTCACCTTCCGCGATCAGGATGGACTCACGGCGTTCACGTTCAGCCTTCATCTGTTTCTCCATGGCATCCTGAATCGCAGCCGGAGGAATGATATTCTTCAGCTCAACACGATTGACCTTGATGCCCCATGGGTCTGTCGCCTCATCCAGAGTTGAACGCATCTTGGCATTAATGATCTCACGGGATGTCAGCGTCTCATCCAATTCCAGATCACCGATGATATTACGCAGGGTCGTTGCTGTCAGGTTCTCGATGGCCATGATCGGATTCTGTACGCCGTAGCAATAAAGCTTCGGATCTGTAATCTGATAAAATACAACGGTATCAATACGCATCGTAACGTTATCCTTTGTGATAACCGGCTGCGGCGCGAAGTCCACGACCTGCTCTTTTAAGATGACCTTCTTGGCAATCTTATCAATAACCGGCCATTTAAAATGAAAACCAACCGTCCATGTCGCATGATACGTACCCAGCCGCTCAATAACATAGGAATGCGCCTGCGGTACGATTTTAAAGCAGGATGCTAAAATAAGCAAAATCAGTATAACAAAAATAATAATGACAAAACTTCCAATTCTCGGCATATTATACTCCCTTCTGTCTTTCGACAATCAACTTCACACCTTGAATACCAACAACAGTTACCAAATCGTCCGGCTTAAATGTCACCGTATCCTCCGAACTTCTCGCCGTCCACTCCAATCCGTTCACAACAACCTGGCCTTCGCCCTTCAGGTTATTGATGCCGATCGTCACCCGGACTGTCTTTCCCACGATCGCGTCAGCATTGGTCTTCGTCGTCCTGGAATTGAAATACTTCACAGCAACCGGTCTCGTCAGAAACAGCAGGATAAGTGAAACAACGAAAAATGCTGCAACCTGTATCCCTAAATGCAGTCCCACTATGGCCAGCAGGAAAGCGCATAAAGCACCCGCCGCGAACCATATTGTCGTCAGACCCAGCGTTGCGATTTCTATAACAAGTAAAACGGCTGTCGCTGCCAGCCAAATGATTCCTTCCACATGACCCCCTCCTTATCTTTAAGTTTGTGGTACACTTTTATCATACCATTTTCCCCGTATAATGTCTACTTATTTCCGAATCTGCTGTACATCGCACAGCCCCGGATGGCCGCGCCAGACGATCCGCTACACACATATTATCTGCTAATCTTTAAAAAAACCTCAGCCATTATCTGATTTTTTTAAAAAACTGCTCATTCTTTCAATCTCCTCTGCCGACCGGCCTCATACATCAAAATTGCAGCTGCCACCGCCGCGTTCAGTGACTCCACCTGCCCGGCCATTGGTATCCGGATATAACCAGAGGCATTCGAAGCGGCCTCGTCGGTCAGACCATTCCCCTCATTGCCAATCATAAATCCCGAAGGTCCCCGGTAATCCATCCCGTCATAAGCCTGCTTCCCCTTTAAATGGGCCGCATAGAGCATGATGCCCTGATCTTTTGCCTGACAGACAGCCTGACAGAAATCATCCACATAAACAAAAGGCATCCGGTACAGGGACCCCATGGTCGCACGGATCGTCTTCGGATTGTAAATATCCACCGTATCCCTGCTCATGACCAGGCCCGTCACACCGGCCCCTTCGGCCGTCCGCATCATCGTCCCAAGATTGCCCGGATCCTGAATATTCTCAAGAAACAAAAGCAGCGGTTTTGGCTGATCTAAAATCTGTTCCAGCGTACTCCCGGACTGACGGACAATGGCCAGGATCCCCTGGGGATTCTGCGTATCCGATATCTGACGGAAAACCTGATCCTGCACCGTCACGGCCTCACGCAGATCAAGCCCCCTTGTATCCGGCTGATGCTTCAAAAAACTTTCAGACACATAGATTTTCACCAGCCGCTCCTTTGGCGTTTCCGCCACCATACGGATCCCTTCCGCCACAAAGCATTTCTGCCGCCGCCGCTCCTTCGCCTTGCCAAGAAGCTCCCGGACATTTTTCATCTGCTGATTGGATGCACTCGTTATCATCATATTCTCTGCAATCTCCCCAAAATTAATAAACAAAAGGCCGCCGAAAAACATTCCGCGGCAGCCTCCTGTTCTTATTCCATATTCTATTGCGGCTGAACGAACTATTCACCCGTTATCTCGCGAGTATTCGCGCAACACTGTACTGGAAACTATCGATCTCTTTCGTCATTGCCAGTGCTTCTTCAATATCAAAGTCCACATACTTGCCGTCTTTGTAGGCGACCACACGGTTGCTCTTGCCGGCCATCAGTGCGTCGACTGCGTAGGCGCCCATGATAGAGGCCATGACTCTGTCCTTGGCTGTCGGACTGCCGCCCCTCTGCAGATGACCGAGAATCGTTGCGCGGGTTTCTATACCTGTCGCTGCCTCAATCCGCTTTGCCATACTGGTAGAATGGCCCACGCCTTCAGCGTTGATAATAATATGATGCTTCTTGCCGCGCTTACGGTTGGCAATGATATGGTCGATCAGCGCTTCCTCATCATAGTTGTACAGCTCCGGCAGAAGAATATCTTCCGCGCCATTGGCAATACCGCACCAGAGGGCGATATAACCGGCATTGCGTCCCATAACTTCAATAATACTGCAGCGTTCATGGGATGTGGATGTATCACGCACCTTGTCAATGGCTTCCATGGCCGTATTGACAGCCGTATCAAAGCCAATCGTATATTCTGTACATGAAATATCCAGATCGATCGTTCCCGGTACGCCGATCGTATTGATCCCAAGGGCCGCCAGCTTTCTCGCACCCTGGAAAGAACCGTCACCACCGATGACAACGATACCGTCTATGCCATGTTTCCTGCATATATCAGCGCCCTTTTGCTGGCCTTCGGCTGTGCGGAACTCCTCACATCTGGCCGTATACAAAAATGTACCGCCGCGATTCAGAATATCGGAAACACTGCCTGCATGCAGATCAATAATCTCCTCATCCAACAATCCCGCATATCCTTTCAATATACCTTTCACCTGACATCCATAGGCAATCGCCGTCCTGACCACCGCACGTACAGCGGCATTCATGCCAGGGGCGTCGCCGCCGCTCGTTAACACACCAATTGTTTTTATGCCATCACTCATGATCCATTCCTCCAAATGCGTTTCGCCGCATATTCTTCTGTCTCTGACAACTGTGTTAATTTTCTCTCAATGCAAATATTTTAATACAGTTTTAAAAGCTTTTCAAGACGGTTTGCCGAACTTTTACGTTTTCCGCACCCAGTTTTTCCTCCAGCACAGCCAGCGTCTGTCTATCTGCTGTAATATTGCATGATAATGGCAATTTCTTTATGGCTTTTTCCGCTTTACAGTAAATAATGACCCTGTCATGACCTGAAAATCCTGCGATCATTTTGTACAAATCGCCCTGCTTTTCACTAAATTCATCCTTATTTTTATATTGCAGCCAGACTTCTTTCTGCACCTGATCAAATGGAATGATCCGCTCGGCAATTAATTTTGCCTGCTGCTCCTCAGAGGCTGATACCCTTCCCCGGACATAGATTTTAGCTTCTTCCTTTAACAATGTCTGATGCTTCTCATAATCATTCGGGAACACAATGACTTCCACCGTCCCCATCAGATCTTCAATCTGAAGAAAAGCCATCATTTTATGGGTCTTGGTGGATTTCACCGTCTTGCCCGCGATCATGCCGCCGATGGTCACAACGGACTGATCCTGCACTTTTGTCTGCCCCGTTTCCTCATCCACATAAAAATCCGAAGTAACGGCCGTCACATTCTTCCGCCACACAACCTCGTCATCATCCAGCGGATGGCCGCTGATATAAACGCCCAGCACTTCTTTCTCGAAGGCCAGCATCGTTGCCTTATCGTATTCTCCCACATCCGGGTACTGGATCTCAAAGGCCTTCTTATCCGTATCATCCATAAAATCAAACAGCGTCATCTGTCCGCTGAAATTTTTCTTCTTCTCCTGGGTCACCTGATCCATGATCTGGACATAGACCATCATCTGCTGCCGCCTGGTAGCTCCCAGGCTGTCAAAAGCCCCCGCCTTAATAAAATTTTCAATGGTACGCTTATTGATTTCTTTTCCTGACAAACGTTCAATAAAATTTTTCAGGCTTGTATACGGCCCGGCCAGCTCACGTTCCTTCACGATCGCAGCCACCACCGGGCGGCCGATACTCTTAACCGCCGATAAACCGTACCGGATCACACCGTCATGCACGGAGAACCCGCTGTACCCTTCATTAATATCCGGCGGCATGATCTTGATCCCCATCTGTCGGCACGTCATAATATACTCGGCGACCTTCACGGAATTGTCGATCACCGATGTCATCAGCGCCGCCATAAATTCCACCGGATAATAGTATTTCAGCCATGCCGTCTGATAGGCCACCAGGGCGTAAGCCGCCGCATGAGACTTATTAAAGGCATACTTGGCAAAATCCGTCATTTCATCAAATATTTTATTGGCTGTGGCTTCATCAATGCCATTGGCAATACAGCCCGGCACATTCAGCTCTTTATTGCCGTAAACAAAATATTCACGCTCTCTGGCCATGACATCGGCCTTTTTCTTTGACATGGCACGGCGTACCAGGTCGCTTCGTCCCAGATCATAACCGGCCAGCTTCATAACGATCTGCATGACCTGTTCCTGATAAACGATACAGCCATAGGTCGGCTCCAGGATTTCCTCTAACTGCGGACAGTCATAGGTAATGGACGCAATATCATTTTTGCCCTTAATATAACGCGGGATAAAATCCATCGGTCCCGGACGGTAAAGGGAAATACCGGCAATGACATCCTCCATATTGTGAGGCTTTAATTCCTTCATGAAACTTTTCATACCGGAACTTTCAAGCTGGAACACACCTTCCGTCCGACCCGTGCCGATCATATCGTAGACTTCTTTGTCATCGTAATTGATGGTCTTTATGTCAATCGGCGTTTTCGCGTTCTGATTCACAAGGGCCACCGCATTCTGCACCACCGTTAATGTACGCAGGCCCAGAAAGTCCATTTTGAGCAGACCCAGTTCTTCCAGCGTCGTCATCGTATACTGGGTCGTAATGGCATCCTCCGCGCCCCTTGACAGCGGCACAAACTCATCCACCGCCTCCGGACTGATCACGACGCCGGCCGCATGCATGGACGTATGTCTCGGAAGCCCTTCAAGACGGCGGGACATATCGATCAGGCCATGAATGCTTTCGTCATTGTCGTAAAGCTTTTTCAGTTCAGGATTATTCTGAAGGGCCTTATCAATGGTGATGCCCAGTTCATTCGGGATCATTTTGGCCACACTGTCGCAGACCGCATAAGGCAGATCAAGGGCACGGCCCACATCCCGGATTACGCCCCTGGCCGCCATGGTACCAAAAGTAACGATCTGAACGACCCGCTCCTTGCCGTATTTTCTTACCACATAATCAATGACTTCCTGACGCCGCTCAAAACAGAAGTCCACATCAATATCCGGCATGGTTACACGGTTCGGGTTCAGGAAACGCTCAAAGAGCAGATTGTAGCGGATCGGATCCAGCGTCGTAATATCCAGACAATAAGAAACAATACTGCCGGCCGCGGAACCACGGCCCGGCCCGACGCTGATATCATGGGATTTGGCATAGTGAATAAAATCCCATACGATCAGGAAATAATCCACAAAGCCCATGGTCCGTATCGTATTTAACTCATAGCTGACCCGTTCTTTTAACTTTGCCTCCCCATTCGGGTAACGCTCTGCAAATCCTTCCCAGACAAGTTTCTGCAGATACTGCCACGAATCATAACCTTCCGGCACCGGGAAATGAGGCAGCTTGTATTTGCCAAATTCAATTTCCACCTGGCAGCGCATGGCGATTTTGTGGGTATTTTCAATGGCCTCCCTGGCATACGGGAAAAGGGCCGCCATCTCCTCCGGTGATTTGACATAGTACTGTCCGCCCTCGTAGCGCATGCGGTCCGTATCGGAGACTTTCTTGCCCGTCTGTATACAAAGCAGCACATCATGGGCTTTGGCGTCCTCCGCCAGCGTATAATGGATATCGTTGGTGGCCACAAGTTCAATGCCCGTATCACGGCTCAGCCGCAGCAGTCCCTGATTGACCGTCTTCTGTTCCGGAATGCCGTGATCCTGGAGTTCCAGATAAAAATGGTCTTTGCCGAATATTTCTTCCATCTCCAGTGCCTTCTGCATGGCCGTCTGATACAGTCCTCTCCGAAGCGCTTCCGGTATCTCCCCGGCCAGACAGGCAGAAAGGGCAATGATGCCTTCATGATATTCCCTCAAAACCTCTTTGTCCACACGGGGTTTATAGTAAAAGCCCTCTGTAAATCCTTTTGACACGATCTTCATCAGGTTGTGATAGCCCTGATCATTTTCCGCCAGCAGCACAAGATGATGATAACGGTTGCTGCTCATATTGCCCGACTTTTCAAATCTGGAACCGGGCGCCACATAAATCTCACATCCGATTACCGGATGAATACCCGCTTTTTTTGCCTCTTTATAAAAATCGATCACGCCGTACATCACCCCATGGTCAGTGATAGCCACACTGTCCATTCCCAGTTCCTTTGTACGCGCGATCAACTCTTTGATCTTATTGGAACCATCCAGCAAACTATATTCCGTATGCACATGCAAATGTGTAAAATTCATAAAACCGCCCCTGTTCTGTTAAAAAGAAAAAGAGGGGCCACAAGCGGCTCCTCTTTTATCTATTCGGATCTAATGGCATGTCGTCAGATATGCTTCTATCTTCTTCATTGCTTCTTCTTCATCGGCGCCCTTCGTAATAATCGTCACTTCTTCGCCCGGATTGAAGCCAAGGCTCATCATGCCCATAATACTCTTGGCATTGACTCTTTTGTCTTCAACCTCAACATAGACACTGCTCTCAAATTGACTGGCTACCTGAACCAATAAGGCAACCGGACGTGCCTCCATATTTGTAGGAATATTAATTGTAATATTTTTTGAAATCATATTTATACCTCACCTTTCAAAGTCATACCCCTATTTTTGATGTCGATTCCGCAAATTTTCGGCAAAAAGATTGATTTTCTTCAACCGATGATTCACACCGGACTTACCGACCGGCGATGCCAGCATCTGGCCCAGTTCCGCCAGAGAAGCTTCAGGATACTCTACCCTCAGTTCCGCGATCTCCCGAAGTCCTTCCGGCAGTTCATCAAAAGCCGATGATGCCTTAATATACTTGATGTCTTCAATTTGTTTCACAGCCGCTGATACCGTCTTATTGATATTGGCCGTCTCGCAATTGACCTTCCGGTTGACCTTATTGCGCATCTCTTTGACAATGCGGACATTCTCCATGTCCATCAATGCATTGTAGGCACCCATAATATTCAATAAATCAACGACCTGTGAACCTTCTTTTACATAAACGACGTAATACTTTTTGCGCCTGATAACTTTGGCGTTAATATCAAATGTCTGCATGATTCGCTGAAGCTGCCGCGCTCTGGCATCACTTTGGCATACAATTTCGTAATGATAAGCTTTCACGGGATCGCTGACCGACCCGGCTGCCAGAAACGCCCCTCTGATAAAAGCACGTTTACAGCATTCTCTTTGAATGATCAGGCCATCGGTCAGGGAAAAATCTTCCTCGATCACACCATAGGGGTTCATGAGCCTGCACGCCATAAGTATTTTCCTGGCTATCACGTCATCATTGACGGACAGAATATACATTCTGTTTTTATTCAGGTTAGAATTACGTCGAATTAGTATGTCCGTATTTATATTATATGTTTTTTTCAATAATGTAAAGTACTTTCTTGCAACGGTTACATTTTCCGTATGAATTTTTATGGTTACGCAGTCATTTTCGTCAAAAACAATACGTCCGCACATACTGATGATCGCGGAAATCTCCGCAATGCAGCAGTGCCTTGAAGGACTGCACGCCTTTGAAAGTTCTTCTTTTACTTTGCTGGAAAAGGACATTCTGTCACCTCGTCCGCGAATGAACCCGCTGTCTGTCTTTATCGATATCTCTGTGTTCGGCCTTCAAACTGTAGTCCAGTTCTTTCAGGCGGTCATATAAAGCATTGGTGATGGTCACGGAACGGTGCTTGCCGCCGGTACACCCAATGGCAATGACCAATTGATTCTTGCCCTCCGTAATATACCTTGGGATCAAAAACACCAGCATATCATAGAGCTGCTTTAAGAAAATTCCCGCGTCTTCCGACTGCATCACGTAATTATAAACCGGAGCGTCATTGCCCGTCTGCATCTTTAATTCATCCACATAAAATGGATTCGGCAGGAAACGAACATCAAATACAAGATCCGCGTCAGCCGGAATCCCGTATTTGAAACCGAAGGATAAAAGGGTAATGTAAAAATTGGCATACCGTTTATCCTCTACAAATATATGCTGGATCTCTTTTTTCAAATCACGGATCAGAAGATTACTCGTATCAATGATATAATCCGATTCGGACTTGAGAAACTGCAGCTTCTTCCGTTCATCGGCAATGGCTGTCTCAATGCGCCCGCCTTTTCCGAGGGGATGATTGCGCCTCGTCTCCTTGTACCGCTTGATCAATGTCTCATCCCGGCAGTCAAGAAAAAGGATCTCATAGGAATATCCTTCTTCTTTCACGGATTTCAGCACATCGTTCAGCATATTCAGATGCGTCCGGTTCCTGATATCAATGCCAAGAGCCACCTTCGACATCATATTTTCCTCATGCCAGCTGATTTCCGCGAACTTCAGCAGCAAAGGGACAGGCAGATTATCCACACAGAAATACCCATCATCCTCCAGCATCTTCAAAACAGAGCTTTTCCCTGCTCCCGACATTCCCGTTACGATTACAAAACGCATCTCATCACCTCAATTAAAAATCTCCCAGCATCCGTACCTCGGGCTCGATGGTCACACCAAACCGCTCCCAGACTGTCTTCCGGATATATCTGATCAGATCCAGCACATCCTTTGCCGTCGCGCCACCGGCATTGATCACAAATCCACTGTGTTTCTCAGATACCATCGCACCGCCGATCCGACAGCCCTTCAGGCCGCAGTCCTGAATCAGCTTTCCGGCAAAATATCCTTCCGGCCGCTTAAAGGTACTGCCCGCGCTCGGATACTCCAACGGCTGTTTTTCCCGCCTTGACCGGGCCAGACGCTCCACCTTCCCGGCAATCTGCTGCAGATCACCTTTTAAGAAACAAAAACACGCCCTCAGGACAATATAATTCCGCTCCATAATGACGCTATGACGGTAGGACAGATCCAGCGCATCCTTCTTAAGGCAGCACATCCGGCCATTTTCATCCATGACCTCGGCCCAGACAATGGCATCCCTGATCTCTCCGCCGTAAGCCCCCGCATTCATGGTAACGGCTCCCCCGAGGGTTCCCGGAATACCGGTGGCATACTCAAAGCCTTCATAGCCCTTTTCCGATACAGCTCTGGCAAGCCTTGACACCATAATGCCGGCACCGGCCGTCACAAGGGTCCGGCCGCCGTTTTCTTCAAATTCGACGGCATCCATAGTCTTACATATATTAAAAATAACCCCCCGGTAACCGCCGTCACCCACCAGCAGATTACTGCCGTTACCGGTAATAAAATAGGGCATACCCGAAGCCCGGCACAGGGCAATTCCCCGGCCAAGGGCCGCTTCATCTTCAGGAATCACGAAATAATCAGCAGGTCCCCCTATACGAAATGTCGTATGGGCCGCCATCGGTTCATTTTGCAGAATACGCCCATGACCCACTGCCTCTGCCAAATCATTATAAAATTCCATATAAACCTCTCTAATCCGCAATATGACATACTAATTTTGCCGCCCCGATGATACCGGCGTCGTTGCCCAGTGTCGCCAGCACGAACTGCGTTTCCCTGGAAGCGTGGAAAACGATGGACTGATAATGTTTCTGAATCCCTTCGGTCAGATAGGTGCCGGCTTTTGAAACACCGCCGCCGATGACAAAAATATCCGGATTCATCACACAGGCAATATAAGCGGCGGCCCGCCCAAGATACATCATCATCCTGTCGGCAGCCTTCACCGCCAGTCCGTCGCCATTCTTAGCCGCATCCAGTATATCCTTTGCCGTGATGGATGTCAACTGTCTTAAACTGCTGTCCTCATCCGATTTTTCCAGCATTTTGCAAGTCAGATTCACAAGACCTGTGGCCGATGCCGCCTGTTCCAGGCATCCCACATGGCCGCAGCCACAGACACCGGTAATATCTTCCAGATCCACCAGCACCATATGTCCGATCTCACCGGCCGCTCCGTTTGAACCGGAAATAATGCGGCCGCCGGAAATAATACCGCCGCCGACACCTGTTCCCAACGTCAGCATCACCAGATTCTCATAGCCTTTGCCGCCGCCCTGCCACTGTTCGCCAAGGGCTGCCGCATTGGCATCATTGGCCACACGCACCGGCAGACCTGTCAGTTTTGATAAATCCTCCGCCACATTGAACCGGCCCCAGCCCAGATTGACACATCCAAGCACAATACTCTCCTCAATAACCGGGCCCGGCACGCCGATACCCACGCCGGTCACAGCCGCTGCCGTCAGTGCCTTCTCTCCCATCTTTGCCTGAATGGACGCCGCAATATCTCCGAGAATATGCTCTCCCTGATTCTCCGTCCGGGTTGGTATCTCCCATTTGTCCACGAGTATACCTGCAACCGTAAATAAACCCATTTTCACAGTTGTGCCGCCCAAATCGACGCCAAAACAATATTTGTCCATACTCATCCTCGCACCTTTCCAAGAATTTTATTCATCATCGTCGCTCTTTTTCTGAAGATTCCCCGTCACACGGCGATACAGTTCATGAGCTGCGTTATACCCCATCTGTTTCTGCCTGTAGTTGATTGCCGCCGTCTCCACAATGATCGCAAGATTACGTCCCGGACGTATCGGAATGGAATGGCAGACCACTTTGTTCCCCAGAATCTCCTCATACTGTTCTTCAAGGCCCAGACGGTCATATTCCCGCTCTCTGTCCCATTCCTCCAGTTTGATCACCAGACTGATCGTCTGGCTCTTTTCCACGCTCTGAACGCCGTACAGCGTCTTCACATCAATAATGCCGATGCCCCGCAGTTCTATGAAATAACGGGTAATATCCGGCGCCGTACCGACCAGCTCATCGTCATTGGTCTTTTTGATCTCCACCACATCATCGGAGACAAGACGATGGCCTCTCTTGACCAGCTCAAGGGCCGCCTCACTCTTGCCGATGCCGCTCTCGCCCGTGATCAGCACGCCTTCGCCAAAAACATCCACCAGCACGCCGTGAATGGAGATTCTCGGCGCCAGTTCGATCTTGAGGAAACGGTTCAGTTCTGACAGAAATGAAGAAGTACCTGTCTGGGTCGACAGCACCGGTACGCCGTACTGGTTCCCCAATTCTATAAATAGAGGATTCGGTTCCAGACCACGGCAGAAAATCATGCACGGCACGCCCGCCTCGAAAATCTTCGTTGTCATCTCACGGATATAATCATCCTCATGCATCTTGAGGTATGAATACTCCACCTTGCCGATCAACTGAATACGGCTGTAATCAAAATATTCGAAATAACCGGCAAACTGCAGCGCCGGACGGTTCACATCGGTCTGCCGGATCACGATCTTCTTGATATCCACTTCCGGCGTCAGGTTCTTTAAGTTAAACTTGTCTATCACCTTGCTCAGTTTTACACTGTAACTGCCCTTACTGGTATTATACATCTTCTTTCTCCATTCTCTTTGCTTTTCATATGGCCTTATTTTAACACAACTTTGATTTCACATCAATGAAAATACTGATAAACTGCTTCGGCACTCCGCGCATTCATGGTATCCACCTGCATTAATTCATCGATCCCGGCCTGTCTGATCTTCTCAATATCTCCAAAATGGCGCATCAATGCTTTCCGTCTGGCCGGACCGATCCCGTTGATCTCATCGAGCACCGATTTCACCTGGGTTTTACTGCGAAGCTGCCGGTGGTATTCAATGGCAAAACGATGGGCTTCGTCCTGCATACGGGTAATGAGTTTGAATACTTCCGAGTGCTTATCGATCGGCAGTTCCTGCTGCTGGTAATACAGTCCCCTTGTCCGGTGATGGTCATCTTTCACCATGCCGCAGACCGGAATATCCAGATGCAGCGCCTCCAGCACCTTCAGTGCCACATTGACCTGCCCTTTACCGCCGTCCATCATCAAAATATCCGGAAAATCCGAAAATTTCGCCGTTATTCCGGCGCCTGTGTCCCCGGCCGCCGCTTTCGCTTCCTCCATGCCATGCACAAAACGTCTGGTCAGCACTTCTTCCATGCAGCGGTAATCATCCTGCCCCTTGACGGTTTTGATTTTAAACTTCCGATAGGCATTCCGCTTCGGGCGGCCATTCTCATAAACGATCATGGAACCAACCGTCTCAACACCGCTGATATTGGAAATATCAAAGGCTTCCATCCGCCGGATACCGGCTGCCAGTCCAAGCATATCCGCCAGATCCCGCACGGCGCCCGTTGTCCTGGCTTCCTCCAGCTTTATCTTCTCCTTATCCTTCGTCAGCACCATCCGGGCATTCTGGGCCGCCAGTTCCACCAACCGCTCTTTCTGTCCTCTGACCGGCACGACCAGCCGGACCTTATGTCCTTTTCTGGCTGTCAGCCACTGGCCGATGATCTCATCGTCCTCCGGCATATATTGCAGCATCAATGTTGAAGGCACAAACGGCGCCGACGCATAGTACTGCTTGACAAAAGCCGCCAGCACTTCCCCTTCGGATTCATTTTCCACACCGGACACATAGAAATGTTCCCGCCCGATGAGTTTGCCGTTTCTGATAAAGAATACCTGCACCACTGCCTCGTCCTTTTCCCGCGCAAAGGCGATCACATCCTTATCATCCATTTCCGCGCTGGTGATCTTCTGTTTCTGGTCGATCTGCTTCACACTGTTAAGCAGATCCCTGTAAGCCGCCGCCTTCTCAAAATCCATCGTCTCCGATGCCGCATACATTTTCTCCGTCAGCATGGCCGTCACCGGCTCGAAATTGCCGCCAAGAAAATGCAGCATCTGGCGGACATTTTCCCGGTATTCCTCCTCCGAAATACAGCCCTGGCACGGGGCCTTGCACTGCCCCATATGATAATAGAGACATGGCCGCCCGCTGCCGATCTCCTTTGGCAGATTCCTGTTGCAGTTGCGTATCCTATAGATTTTCTGCGCCAGTTCAATGATGTCCCGAACCGATTGTCCGCTCGTATAAGGGCCGAAATATCTGGCCTTGTCCTTCTTCATCGCGCGCACCATCATAATCCGGGGATACATCTCTCCGACAGTGACCTTGATATACGGATAGGTCTTATCATCCTTAAGCATGGTATTATACTTCGGACGGTGTTCCTTGATCAGATTACACTCAAGCACCAGCGCTTCCAGCTCCGAATCCGTGATAATATATTCAAATCTTGACACATGACTGACCATCTGACGGATTTTCGGGGTGTGGTTCCGGCTGTTCTGGAAATATTGCCGCACCCTGTTCTTTAGAATAACCGCTTTACCAACATATATGATGTCATCCCGCTCATCATGCATAATATAGACACCCGGACGGGCCGGAAGCTTCTTCAATTCTTCTGCAATATCAAACATTTTTGCATCCCCCGCAAAAAAGGGCTGCCCTGGCCTGACAGGCGTTCTTTCAGCATTTGGCGTTTTGGCATTTTGGCGACTCAGACGCTATTGCATATTCCGGAACACATAGACTGTGAACAGTTCAGTTCGCTGTTTGTTGGGCGGAATTTCTGACAGCCATCACCGTAAAACACGCTCCCGCTCCGTGAAAAACGCAGCGGATACTAAGGTTTTCTGTTCATTGCATTCCAGAAAACCAAGTACCGGCGTTTTTCAAGGGTTTTACTTGTGATGATCTGCAGAAAATTCCGAAATCAAACAGGCTGAGACTGAACTGTTTCATCATGTTTATTTGTTCTGGAATATACAATAGCTGCTGATCCGGTACATCATTCGGCAAATAACCGGATCAATCACATAGCTATTTGCGAAATGATGTACTAACCAGATGGCTGAAAGAACTCTGCGGCTATTGGCAGTCCTTCACTATTTTTTATGCTTCTATTCTCTATTCTGAGGCGTATCCTGAATCACATTTCCGGTTTCTGGATTCTGCACATCTGCGGCTGTATTTGTACCAGTGGCTATGACTGCATCTGTGGCTGTATTTGTGACTTCACCTGTTACTGTGGCTGCGTCTTCGGCTTCTTCCGACTCAGATGCCTGCTGTACCTGGTGCAGGATGGTCATAAATTCTTTGCCTGTGATGGTCTCCCGCTCGATGAGGAAAGCGGCGATCTTATCTAAGGCATCTCTGTTGCCGCGCAGCAGCTCCAGTGCCTTGTCATAGGCAACTTTTAATACACGCATGACTTCCTGATCGATTTCCGCTGATGTTGCTTCTCCGCAGTTGAGTACGGCCCGGCCGCTGAGATACTGGTCTTCTACCGTTGTCAGTCCGATCAGTCCGAACTTCTCCGACATACCGTACTGGGTGATCATGGCACGAGTCAGATTCGTCGCGCGTTCAATATCATTGGAAGCGCCTGTTGTCACACTGTCAAAGACGATCTCCTCAGCCGCGCGTCCGGCCAGCAGTGTCACCAGTTCTGTCTCGATCTCAGCCTTGGACATCAGATACTTTTCTTCTTCCGGTACCTGCATGGTATAGCCAAGGGCACCCATGGTACGCGGTACGATCGTAATCTTCTGCACCGGCTCCGAATTTTTCTGTAAAGCCGCCGCCAGGGCATGACCCACCTCATGATAGGACACGATCCTGCGCTCCTCAGCACTCAAGACTCTGTCCTTCTTGGCCTTACCGGCAATAACAACCTCCACCGATTCAAATAAATCTTTCTGAGATACGGCGTTACGGTGATTTTTAACCGCCAGAAGCGCCGCCTCATTGATGATATTGGCCAGATCTGAACCTACAGCACCGCTTGTGGCCAGCGCGATCTCATGAAAATCAACGGTTTCATCCATGCATACATTCTTCGCATGGACTTTCAATACATCAATACGCCCCTTCAGATCAGGACGCTCAACGATGATACGCCGGTCAAAACGTCCCGGACGCAGCAACGCCTTATCAAGGATCTCCGGACGGTTCGTTGCCGCCAGAATAATAATACCCTTCGATGGATCAAATCCGTCCATCTCCGCTAATAACTGATTCAATGTCTGCTCACGCTCATCGTTGCCGCCGTATCTGGAATCACGGCTCTTGCCGATGGCATCCAACTCGTCGATGAAAATAATACAAGGTGCCGACTGCTGGGCCTGCTTGAAC
>CAYURX010000028.1:0-22049 GCA_964447245.1 uncultured Coprococcus sp.
GAGTGAGAACGGGTTTTACAGGTAGAGACTGTCCGTATTGTGTTTCAAAATGACAGGCTGAACTGTTCCATGAATATATTAAAAGAGGTAGTATATGGCAAGTCGTATAGATGACAAGAAGCAGCCGAGATGTTCCTTCTGCAATAAGCCGCAGGATCAGGTGCGCAAATTGATCGCAGGGCCGAATGCCTTTATCTGTGATGAGTGTGTGGATATCTGCATGGAGATTATTGAGGAGGAACTTGAGGAGGAGATGGATGATGGCAGCATCAATCTCCTGAAACCGATAGAGATCAGGAATTTTCTTGACCAGTACGTCATCGGCCAGGATCAGGCCAAGAAGGTTTTATCGGTGGCTGTTTACAACCATTATAAAAGGATCACATCCAATGCGGTCAATGATGTGGAATTACAAAAGAGTAATATTCTGATGGTGGGACCGACGGGTTCCGGTAAGACTTTGCTGGCGCAGACACTGGCAAAGATATTGAATGTGCCTTTTGCGATCGCTGATGCGACAGCACTGACAGAGGCCGGATATGTGGGTGAAGATGTGGAGAATATTCTGCTGAAACTGATTCAGGCGGCGGATTATGATGTGGAGAGAGCCGAAAGAGGTATCATTTACATTGATGAGATTGATAAAATTACCAAGAAATCTGAGAATGTGTCCATTACAAGAGACGTATCAGGCGAGGGCGTCCAGCAGGCGCTTTTGAAGATACTTGAAGGCACAGTGGCCTCCGTTCCGCCTCAGGGCGGCCGGAAACATCCGCATCAGGAGTTCATACAGATCGACACGACCAATATTCTCTTTATCTGCGGCGGCGCTTTTGATGGTCTGGAAAAGATCGTTGAGTCCAGAACCGGCGGTCAGTCCATCGGGTTTAATGCCGAGATCCATACAAAGGATGAAGAACAGAATATCGGGGAATTAATGAGGCAGGCCCTTCCGCAGGATTTTGTGAAGTACGGTCTGATACCGGAGTTTGTCGGCCGTGTACCGGTAAATGTTTCCCTTGATCTGCTGGATGAAGATGCACTTGTACGGGTATTGACAGAGCCTAAGAGTGCGATTATTAAACAGTATAAGAAATTGTTTGAACTGGACGGAGTTGCTCTTGAATTTGATGATGAGGCGATCCATGAAATTGCCCGTCTTTCTTTCAAGCGGAACACAGGCGCCAGAGGTTTGCGTTCTATTGTTGAGAATGTACTGATGGACATTATGTATACATTACCGTCCGATGAAACAGTTGAGAGATGTATTATTACAAAAGCCGTTGTGGAGGGAAAGGAGCCGCCTGAACTCATTCATGGAGAGCCCCAGCTTCCGAAAAAGGCGCCGGCCAGGAAGACTTCCCGTAAAAACAGCGGAGAAATCGCGTAATAGAATAAAGGTGAACAGAAGATGAATAATATCAATTGCAGAATGCCGGCGGTTGCGCTGCGCAGTCTCGTCGTTATGCCGGAGATGGTTGTGCATTTTGATGTGAGCAGAAAGAAATCCATTGCAGCGGTTGAAGCGGCGATGGTGAAGGATCAGATGATTTTTCTTGTCACTCAGAGAGATCCGGATATTGAAGATCCGTCTGAGGATGATTTATTCGAAACAGGCACAGTGGCAAAAATCAAGCAGATTGTCAAGATGCCGAAGAATATGGTGCGTGTCCTGGTGGAAGGCAAATTTCGGGCAGAAATGGATGAAATAATCTCTGTATCACCTTATCTGCTCTGTGATGTTGTTGTTCATGATACCCAGGACCGGATAGACAATGACAATGAGGCGGAAGCCATGCGCCGGGTGCTTAAAGATATCATTGAGCGTTTTGCTTCCGCAGGTACTCAGTTTACGCCGGAAATCATGCGGCAGCTTGAGCATAGTAAAGATGTGATCAAACTGACCAATCAATTGTGCAACAGTATGCCGATGCAGTGGCAGGACAGACAGTCCCTTCTGGAAATCATGGATTTTAAGGAGCGGTACGAAAGTTTATGCAGACTGCTGAATAAAGAGTACGAGATCATCTGTATCAATCAGGATATTCAGAGCAAGGTAAAGGCTCGTATTGAAAAGAACCAGCGGGAATATGTGCTGCGTGAACAGATGAAACTGATCCGTGAGGAACTGGGAGATGATTTGCAATCGGAAGCCCAGGAATATGAAGAAAAGTTAGAACAGCTCAGGGCGCCGGAAACGGTGAAGGAGAAACTGGCCAAAGAAATCGCGCGTTTCAAATCCATGGCAGGCAATTCAGCGGAGAGCAGTGTGCTGCGCAGTTATATTGATACGCTGATTGAAATGCCGTGGCAAAAGAGCAGCAGAGACAATAAAGATATAGAGAAAGCGGAGAAGATTTTGCGGGAAGACCATTACGGCCTTGAAAAAGTCAAAGAGCGCATTCTTGAATATCTTTCTGTGCGTATTTTGACGAAAAAAGGCGACAGTCCGATCCTCTGTCTCGTGGGTCCTCCTGGAACGGGAAAGACATCCATTGCCCGGTCCATTGCCAGAGCGCTGAACAAGAAATATGTCCGCATCAGTCTTGGCGGCGTCCATGATGAGGCGGAGATCCGCGGCCACAGAAAAACCTATGTCGGCGCGATGCCGGGGCGTATCGCTTCAGCCATCAAACAGGCCGGTGTTAAAAATCCGGTCATGCTGCTGGATGAAATTGACAAAGTAAGCACTGATTATAAAGGGGATACATTTTCGGCCCTTTTGGAAGTTCTGGATGGGGAGCAGAACTGCAATTTCCGGGACAATTACCTGGAAGTTCCGCTGGATCTGTCTGATGTGCTGTTTATTGCCACTGCGAATAATCTGTCCACCATTCCGCGTCCGCTGCTGGACAGAATGGAGATTATCGAGATCAACACCTATACGCAGAATGAGAAGCTGCATATTGCCAAAGAATATCTGGTGAGCAAACAGATGAAGGCCAACGGCATCAAAGCAAAGCAGCTGGTCATTGCGGATAAAGCCATCGAGAGCATCATTCTCTACTATACGCGGGAATCCGGTGTGAGAGGGCTCGAACGGTGTCTGGGAGATATTTGCCGCAAAACGGCCCGCATGGTTTTGCAGGATGGCAAAAAGAGTGTCAAAGTGACGGATAAGAATCTGGAACATTTCCTGGGTGCAAGAAAATACGACTATGACCCGGCCAATGCCTGCAGTGAGGTTGGTATCGTCCGGGGACTGGCCTGGACCAGTGTGGGCGGCGATACATTGTCCGTTGAAGTCAATATCATGCCAGGCAAAGGTAAATTTGAACTGACGGGACAGTTGGGGGATGTTATGAAAGAATCCGCCATGGCGGCCATCAGCTATATCCGTTCCGTCAGCAATGATTATCATATTGACAAGACGTTTTTTGAGGAAAATGATATTCATATCCATATACCGGAAGGCGCTGTGCCGAAGGATGGACCATCGGCGGGTGTGACAATGGCAACGGCCATGCTGTCGGCCATTACGGGGATTCCTGTACGGGCGGATGTGGCAATGACCGGGGAGATCACGCTGCGGGGCAGAGTATTGCCGATCGGCGGTCTGAGGGAAAAATCCATTGCCGCGAAAGTGGCGGGTATTCATACGGTGATCGTGCCGGAGAAGAACCGAAAAGATATCAAAGAACTGGAGAAAGAAATCAGCAAAGATATGAAATTTGTCTATGCGTCGACCATGTCCGATATTCTGCCGGTGGCTTTTGAAACTATGCCGTCGGACTGTGCGGCATCCATCTGAGAAAGAGAGCAGTTATGGTTATTAAAAATGTCAATCTGGAAACGGTCTGCGGCATCACAAGCAAGCTGCCGGATAATCAGCTGCCGGAAGTGGCTTTTGCCGGAAAATCCAATGTCGGAAAATCCTCGCTTATCAATGGCCTGATGAACCGGAAAGCCTATGCCCGTGTCTCCCAGCAGCCGGGCAAGACGCAGACGATCAATTTCTATAATATTAACGATGCGCTTTATATTGTCGATCTGCCGGGATACGGTTATGCGAATGTCTCTGAAGCGGTAAAGGCCAAATGGGGCCGGATGATTGAACGTTATCTGCAGCAGTCCCGGCAATTGCGGATGGTGTTTTTGCTGATCGATATCCGACATGAACCGTCGGCCAACGACAGGCATATGTACGGTTGGATCGTGGAGAATGGTTTTTATCCGGCCATTGTTGCGACGAAGCTGGATAAGATCAAGCGCAGCCAGATACAGAAACAATTAAAACTCATACGGGAGGGACTGGATGTTGCCGAAGGCACGCCGATCATCCCTTATTCGGCCGTTACCAAACAGGGGCGGGACGAAGTGTGGGAGTTAATTGAACAATATACTTAAAATTTCATAAATTTTCAGAATTTTATGGTTCTTGGCCCCCCGCTTTGATATAATATATCAAAGAAGGGGGTTTTTCTATGAAGCTTGTATTTTCAGGGGCGGCGCACGAGGTAACAGGCAGCAGGCATTATATGGAAGCTGCGGGAAAGCATATTTTAGTTGACTGCGGGATGGAGCAGGGCAGAGATATTTTTGAGAATCAGGATATTCCGGTGCCGGCCGCAGAGATTGATTATGTCCTGCTGACCCATGCGCACATTGACCATTCCGGCCTTTTGCCATTATTGTATGGCCAGGGATTTAAAGGCAGCATTTACGCAACGGAAGCAACACAGCAATTATGCCAGATCATGCTGCGTGACAGTGCACATATCCAGGAATTTGAGGCGGAATGGCGCAACCGTAAAGGGAAACGTGCCGGACAGGAACCGGTGGTGCCTCTGTACACAACGGAAGAAGCGGTGGGCGTGCTGGAACATTTTGTCCCGTGCCGTTATAATGAAAAGATTACCGTTTGCGAAGGAATTGAAATACGGTTTGTGGATGCAGGACATCTGCTCGGTTCAGCCAGTATTGAAGTGTGGCTGACAGAAGGGCCGATGACGAGAAAACTGGTCTTTTCCGGTGATATCGGCAATGTGAATCAGCCGATCATCAAAGACCCGCATTATATTGAGGATGCGGATTATGTCATCATGGAATCCACCTACGGTGACAGGAGCCATGGGGAACGGCCGGATTATATCTCGGAATTGACGGATATCATTCAGCGGACCTTTGACCGGGGCGGCAACGTGGTTATTCCATCCTTTGCTGTCGGGCGTACACAGGAGATGCTTTATTTTATCCGCCAGATCAAAGAGGAAGGCCGTGTGAAAAATCATGATGATTTCGAGGTCTATGTGGACAGTCCGCTGGCGGTGGAGGCGACGAATATTTTCAACCGGAATGTGCCGGGATATTATGACGAGGAAGCCATGGCTCTCTTAGAGCGGGGCATTAATCCGATTGGATTTAAAGGATTGAAGACAGCGGTCAGCAGCGATGATTCCATTGCCATTAATTTTTCCAGTACACCGAAAGTTATTATATCAGCTTCCGGTATGTGTGATGCGGGCCGGATCCGTCATCATCTGAAGCATAATCTGTGGCGGCCGGAATGTACCATTCTCTTTGTTGGCTATCAGTCTGTGGGTACGCTGGGCCGAAATATTATCGAAGGGGCAACAGAAGTCAAACTGTTTGGTGAGACGATTGAAGTGCGCGCTGAGATCGCGGCCCTGGCCGGCATCAGCGGTCATGCGGATTGCGACGGCCTGATGACGTGGATCCGCGCTTTTGAGAAGAAGCCGGAACGGGTATTTGTCGTGCACGGCGAAGATACGGTAACGGATATTTTTGCTAAGCGTATCGAGGATGAACTGGGAATCAGGGCTGCGGCGCCGTATTCGGGTGCGGAATTTGATCTGTTGGCCAATGAATGGATCAAAGAAGCAGAGCCGGTTCGCATCTCACCGAAGAAGGCTGCGGACAGGAGAGCGGCCAGTGTCTTCGAACGGCTGCTTAATGCAGGACGCCGCCTGATGCAGGTGATCCGGCATAACGAAGGCGGAGCGAATAAGGATCTGACAAAGTTCACGAACGAGATCAACAGCCTTTGTGATAAATGGGACAGATAAATCATAAATAGTTTTCATGAAATCTTCATCAGTTGAATATATTGTACCAGAGGTGATGCCAATGGACAAGAAGACGCAGCTGATGAAGATTTTTTCTGTGCAGTTGCGGGATGTTATTGGGGGATTGCCGGTGGACTTTGACCACTTGCAGGAAATCCGTCTGAGGATAAGAAGTCCGCTGATGATCGTCTGTGATAATCAGGAATGTATGGTCGGAAGCGGCGGCCGTGTGGTGACACAGGCGGACAAGGCTTATATCGTGACAGAGCGGGAGATTCAGGATACGATGACCTACATCAGCAACTACTCCCTCTATGCCTATGAAGACGAGATCCGGCAGGGATTTATCACAATTCAGGGCGGCCACAGGATCGGTGTGGCTGGGAAGATTATTCTGGAGCAGGAAAAGATCCGCAGTATTAAATATATTTCCTTTATTAATATCCGGCTGGCTCATCAGATCAAAGGCTGTGCAGACCGGGTACTGCCTTACGTTTACAAGGGCCATCAGATTTGTCATACGCTGATTGTGTCACCACCCGGATGCGGCAAGACAACGATCCTAAGAGATATGATCCGGCAGATTTCCGACGGGCATGACGGGTATGAGGGATGTAATGTGGGTGTCGTGGACGAACGGTCGGAGATTGCGGCCTGCTATCTGGGGGTCCCTCAGAATGATATGGGTATCCGAACGGATATCCTTGACTGCTGTCCGAAAGCGGAAGGGATGCTCATGATGCTGCGGTCGATGGCGCCGCAGGTCATTGCTGTTGATGAGATCGGGTGCAGGGAAGATATTGAAGCTATCGAATATGTGATCAACGGCGGGTGCAAATTGATCGCAACAGTTCACGGCAATTCCATTGATGATCTGAGAATGAAGCCTGTACTGCGCCGTCTGGTGGAGGAAAAGATTTTTGAGCGTTATGTTGTGCTCAGCAATCATGGCAGAACAGGGAATGTGGAGGCTATCTTTGATGCTTACGGGGGTTGTGTGTATAAAAATAGCCGGGGCAATCTGTGTAGTTAGCGGATGCGTCGGAACCGGATTATCCATTAGCAGATCGTACCGCAGGCGATACCGGCAATTGGAAATGCTGCGGCAGATGATGCTGCTGCTCAAAGGTGAGATCCGTTATGCCAGATCGGAATTGCCGGAAGCTTTCAGCCATGTAGCGCTTCGGGTGGGGCCGCCTTTTTCAGAATTTCTTGCAGCTTTGACAGACGAAATGAAAGCGTTGACGGGCCAGTCATTTTATGAATTGTGGGAAAGGCATATTGACGGAGAATTATCTGCTTCATGTTTGTCCGGTGAAGACAGGGAAAATTTGAAAAGGCTGGGCGGCCAGCTTGGTTTTCTGGATCAGGCCATGCAGCTGGCGGCGATTGATTTATATATAGAAGGTTTAAATACCGCTATCGCGGATTTTGGACAGACTGTTCCCGGGAAGCAGAAAGTCAGCATAAGCCTTGGCATATTATCGGGATTTTTCCTGGCAGTTTTACTCATCTAACAATATGGGAGGGACAGTATGACAGTCAGTGTAATATTTAAAATTGCAGCCGTGGGCATACTTGTTTCCATATTGAATCAGGTATTGAAACATTCAGGCAGGGACGAGCAGGCGTTTTTGACGAGTCTGGCCGGACTGATACTGGTGCTCATGTGGATCGTGCCATACATTTATGAGTTATTTCAGACGATTCAGACATTATTTGCGTTATAAAACCAGCAATGGCACGGGAGGTGAAAATGGAAGTTGTAAAAGCGGCAGTTATCGGTATTTCAGCGGCCATGCTTGCTCTGTATATGAAATCTGTCAAGTCAGAATACAGCACCCTCATCAGCATCGGTGCCGGGATCCTGATTTTCGGTTTTGCCCTGATTTGCCTTGAAAAAATTATCGGCAGCATTGAGTCTCTTGGCAGCTATCTTTCCATTAGTTCAGTTTATATCCGTATTTTGCTGCGTATCACGGGTATTGCCTATATCTGTGATTTTGCCGCCTGCATTTGCAAAGATGCCGGATACCAGGCCATTGCATCGCAGATCGAACTGCTGGGCCGACTTTCGATTATCGTGATGAGTTTGCCGGTGCTGCAGACATTGCTGACGACCATCAATGAATTTATCGGCGGTTAAGTCTATGGGATGGCGGAAGAAATTCTTATTCATATTTATAATGGTGCTGTTTCTGGCGGATGCCGGTCCTGTGTATGGCAAAGAGACGGAGGAAGAAACTTCAGTTCTGGATGCCCTGGGTGATCTGTCCGATATCGAGGCCTCAATATCAGAAAACCTGTCCTTTGACAGTCGGGTATCTTTCAGGGACTTGCTGGCGCAGTTAGCGGACGGTGATCTCAAAGGGGCGGGTCATCTGTTATGGGAAATGTTCAGAGACCAGTTAGCCGGAGGTTTGTATGAAAATCAGGCGCTGCTGTTTAAAATTGCCGGCCTGGCAGTGATCGGCGCAGTTTTTACAAATTTTGCCATGGCCTTTTCAAAAGATCAGGTGGCGGAAACAGGGTTTTATCTGACTTACACGCTGCTGATGACCTTGCTGATGACCTCTTTTGTCATGACAGCAGCCATTGTGACCAATGTACTGAATGCGCTGACGGGCTTTATGAAAGTTTTGCTGCCAACCTTTTGTGTGGCTTTGACGATGACAACGGGCAGCCTGTTAGCGGGGGCTTATTATGAACTAATGATGCTGGCCATTGCCGTGGCCGACTGGGTCATGGCTTCAGTCCTGATGAAATTCATACAGATCTATATTCTGACCTCTCTGGTCAATCAGATTTCAAAAGAAGATTATCTTTCAAAACTGAGTGAACTGCTGTCAACTTTGATTCGCTGGAGTGTCCGGACGATTGTTGGGATCGTGTTGGGCATCAATGTTGTACAGACCATGCTGCTGCCGGCCATTGACCGGGCCAAAAGTACGGCAGCCTATAAGCTGATCTCGGCGGTGCCGGGGGTTGGCTCCGCTATGAATACGGCGGCAGGGGCGATTATCGGCTCCGGGGTCCTGATACGGAATGTGCTGGGAATGGGGAGTCTGATCGTTATTTTGCTGATCTGTGTGGCGCCCGTTGTCCGCGTGACCCTGGTGCTTTTGTCTTACCGGCTCGTACAGGCGGCCATACAGCCTGTTTCAGATAAACGTCTGCTGGAAGGTATTGAGTCCATGGCGCAGGGTGTGGGAATGCTGCTGCAGGTATTATTTGGCTGTGTGCTCATGTTTATCCTATCACTGGCCGTTGTATGCAATGCGGCGTCTATCATTAGTGTCTGACAGAACGCTGCCGGCGGACACATCCGTTGAGGAAAGGAGTCCCATAGATGGAACAATTACTGCAATGGGTAAAGAAACTGGCGGTTTTTATGATTCTGTCCGGTTATATGGAGCATCTGCTGCCTTCCGGATACCGCCGTTATTTTCATATGTGTATGGGATTGATTTTGATTCTGATGATCGGGACGCCGCTGCTGCGGGTAATGAACGCACCTCTGGGAATAGATTTTAATTATCTGCTGGCGGACTTAAAAATCGGAAGCGGTGTCTATCAGTTTGAAGGTGATACGGCAAAGAGTTTTCAGGATTATTATATGACACAATACAGAGAGGCTGTCGAAGGCCAGATCCGGCAAATGGCCCGGTCAAAGGAGATATCAGTGGTATCCGTTGAACTGGATGTTGAAGAAAATATGGGGAGTGAGCAGTATGGCAAAGTGCAGCGGCTGAAGATAACGGTTGAGGGTACGGAAGGTGTGTCGTCAAAAACGGCTGATTTTCAAAAAGCGCTGGCGGAGCAGTTGGGTATGGACCGGCAATTTGTTTTGGTTTATGTGGAATAGAGGGAGAATATGAAACAGATCACAAATATTTGGCAGCAATTGACGGGCGGCGCAAAGGATGGCCGGGGAAAGATGTCCGGACGGGACAAGCTGATGCTGCTTGTTTTAACCGGTATTCTTTTGCTGGTGATCGCATGGCCGGTTTCAGAAAATCATAGTCAAAAGGAGGCATCAAAAACATCGCCTTCTGAGAATGTTGAACCGGTCGACGCAACGGATGCGTATACGAAGAATATGGAACAGCGTCTGACAGCTATTCTTGAAAATATTGACGGGGCAGGACAGGTACAGGTGATGATTACTTTGAAAAGCACGGCGGAGCAGGTGATCGAAAAGGATGACACCTATTCGGAGAGCCGCAGTACCTCCGGGGAATCGGGAGATGACGGGGTCCTATCAGACAGTGTCAGCCGTTCTGAATCGACGGTCTACAACAGCGCTTCCGGGGGCAGTCCCTATGTGATCAAAGAACTGCAGCCGGAGATCGAGGGTGTACTGGTGGTGGCGGAAGGGGCGGATCATGAATCAACGCTCAATGAAATTACCTATGCTGTGCAGGTATTATTTGATGTGCCGGTACATAAAATAAAAGTAGTAAAAATGAGCAGCAGGCAGGAGGGGAGCTATTGAAACGGCTTTTCAGGAAGAATCAGATTATTATCACTTCGCTGGCAATTATGATTGTTATTGCAGGTTATCTGAATTTTACAGCAGATCAGACCACACCTGTAAATCAGACAGCCACAGGTGAGACAGCGGATAATGTCGTTGTGGACGCGGAGGTACTGACAGCGGAAAGCCAGCTATACGGCGATATTTCGGAGGAAGACCTGCAGTCCGAGCAGGAACTGGCGGATATCACTTCTTTCCCGGATGAGGATCTGGCTTCTGTATCCGCACAGGCGGAGACATCGGAATTAACGGAAACGCCGGATGGCGAAAATGTGGGAGAGGCGGTTTTGACCAGTTCCGCATCGGCCGGCGCTTTCAGTGCGTCCGCCAAATTGAACAGGGAGCAGGTGCGCTCCAGAAACGAGGCGTCATTGCTGGAAATCATCAATAATACGGAGATTTCCGAGGACATGAAAGCAGATGCCATCAACAGTATAAATGCGCTGACAGCCAGAGCCGAAAAGGAATTGTCCGCAGAAATGCTTCTGGAAGCAAAGGGTTTTACCAATTCCGTTGTCAGCATTACGGATGACACGGTGGATGTCATCATTGGCGCGGCGGAAATAACCGATGCGCAGAGGGCACAGATTGAAGATATTGTGACACGAAAAACGGACGCCAGCGTGTCGGACATCGTGATCACGACCCTGGGTGAATAAAAGAAAATATTTGCTTTGCAAACAGAGTTTATTTTGTTATAATAACGATAAGCTATTTGATGAATATGGAGGTATATACAAAATGGCAAATGAGCGTGAGAATACGACAAATTATACGATATACGAAAATGGTTCTTTAGGAGAAGTGCAGATTGCCGATGAAGTTGTGGCCATCATTGCCGGCATCGCCGCAACGGAAGTTGAGGGTGTGGCTGCCATGGCTGGCAATATCCAGAAGGAATTTGTCAGCAAGCTGGGTATGAAGGTACTCTCTAAGGGTGTGCGCATTACTGTGACAGAGGGAGAAGTGGCCGTTGATCTGTCCATTATTCTGGATTATGGCTACAGCATTCCTGAAGTGACGGGCAATGTTCAGGAAAGAGTGAAGAATGCAATCGAGACAATGACCGGATTGAAAGTATCCAATGTCGATATCCGTGTTGCTGATGTGAAAATGGAAAATGAATAATGGTTCAGGTGGTGACTGCGGACGGCCCCGTGGCCGGCAGCCTGTGCATCTGGGAATGGAGAGGACACATCCGCGAACAGATTCTGTGCTGTCTGCGTGATATGTCCTCTGTATTTGCATGATTCAGTGTTACCGATGGAGGAAAGAATGGGAAGACGTGAATTAAGAGAACATATATTCAGATTGTTGTTTCGGACAGAATTCCATCCGGAAGACGAGATGAAAGAGCAGGAAGATTTGTATATTGCTTATCTGGCAGAACCGGAACCGGCGGAGGCCGCCTATATCCGGGAAAAAACAGAGAAGATCATAGAAAAGCTTGACGAAATTGATACCATGATCAATGAACAGTCTGTGGGTTGGCCGACAGACCGGATGGGTAAGGTTGATCTGACGATTATGCGGCTGGCCTGTTATGAGATGAAATTTGATGAGGATATACCGGTGAGTGTGGCTATTAATGAGGCTGTGGAACTGGCCAAACGTTATGGCAGCGATAATTCACCGTCCTTTATTAACGGCATATTAGCCAAATTGGTATAATCGGATGAAACAGGTTTATTCAGTATCCAGTGTGAATCAGTATATCAAGAGTCTTTTCATGGACGACTATGCGCTGAATCATATTTATGTCCGCGGAGAAGTGTCCAACTGCAAATATCATACGTCGGGACATATTTATTTTACACTGAAAGATAAAGGCGGCGCCATGGCCTGCGTCATGTTTGCCAGCGCAAGGCGGGGATTGAATTTCCGACTGACGGAGGGGATGTCTGTGATCGTCTTCGGCAGCGTGGGCGTCTATGAGCGGGACGGGCGTTATCAGCTTTATGCCAAAGAGATTATGCGGGAAGGGATGGGACAGCTTTATGAAGCCTATGAGGCTTTGAAAAAGAAGCTGCTGGCGGAAGGTATGTTTGATGCGGACCATAAGAAGCCGATCCCGTCTTATCCGAAGAAACTGGGCGTTGTGACGGCCAAGACAGGCGCAGCGGTGCAGGATATTATGAATGTATCCCTCAGGCGCGATCCATGGCTGCAGATCGTTTTCTGCCCGGCCAAAGTGCAGGGGGAAGGGGCGGCCGCATCGGTGGTGCAGGGTATCCGTGCGCTGGAAGCCTATGGTGTGGATGTGATGATCGTCGGGCGCGGCGGCGGTTCCATTGAAGATCTGTGGGCTTTCAATGAGGAGAGCGTGGCCAGGGCCGTTTATGAATGCAGCGTGCCGGTCATATCAGCCGTTGGACATGAGACGGATACAACGATCATTGACTTTGTATCCGATCTGCGTGCGCCGACGCCTTCTGCGGCGGCGGAGCTGGCGGTGCCGGACATGCGTCTGATCGTGGACAGGCTGGGCGGTTATGACGAGATACTGCGTGAGCATATGGCAGAAGCCATCCGTCGGCGCAGGGAACAGGCGGAGCATTATCAGCGGTTGTTCCGTCATCTGAATCCGGAGCAGAAGCTGAATGAAAAGCGCCAGAGACTGATGGAAATGGAAGAACGGCTGAATCTTATGATGAACCGGAATGTGATGCAGGTGAAGGGGCAGATGGCTGTTTATGCGCAGCAGTTAAACGGTCTTTCACCGTTACGGCAGTTAGAAAGAGGTTATGCTTATGTGTCGGACGGACAGGGACACGGTATTGCGCATATCGCGCAGGTATCGGCGGGCGACCGCATCACGGTGGCTGTGACCGACGGGGAGATTTATGCGGATGTGGCAGAAATGAAAGCGCTTGAGAGAGAATGATAGCATGACAAAATCGAAGTCACTTGGGAGAGAATAACATGGCAAAATCAAAATCGCTGGAAACAGCATTTGAAGAACTGGATGGACTGATTGCGAAGATGGAAGACAGAGATCTGCCGCTGGAGGATGCTTTCAAGCTGTATCAGGAAGGTCTGAAGCTGATCAAATACTGCAACAGTGCCATTGACAGGGTTGAAAAGAAAATCATTGAGATACATGGTGCGGATACAGAGGAACAGCGCATACAGTAGAGAACGGCGTATGCAGTCAGATAAGCATTTGGCGGAGGTAAATGGAATGGATTTTGAGAATGAATTGAAACAAAAGACCGGAGAGGTTGAAAAGCTGCTGGCAGAGGCGCTGCCTGCAGAAGAAGGTCTTCAGAAAACCATATTTTCAGCAATGCGTTATAGTCTGATGGCCGGCGGAAAGCGGCTGCGCCCGCTGCTGATCCAGGAGACATACCGTTTTTTTGGCGGCGAGGATATGTCGGTCGTCACACCGTTTATGGCAGCCATTGAAATGATTCATACGTATTCACTGATACATGATGACCTGCCTGCGCTGGACAATGATGATTACCGGCGGGGACGGCTGACTTCTCACAAAGTATACGGAGAGGACATGGCGATCCTTGCAGGAGACGCGTTGCTTAATTATGCTTTTGAGACGGCTTCAAAAGCCTTTGACGCTGCGTCTGATGACAGGATGCTCCGGCGGACGGTCCGGGCGATGCAGATCCTTGGCCGCAAGCCGGGCGTTTACGGGATGATCGGCGGGCAGGTTGTTGATGTGGAATTGACGGGGCAGGCCATACCGGAAGATACTCTGCGGTTTATTTTTGAATTAAAGACCGGTGCTTTGATTGAGGCGTGTATGATGATCGGGGCCTGTCTGGCAGGTGTCGGTGACGGACAGATCCGTCTGGTGGAGCAGGCGGCCCATCATATCGGGATGGCTTTCCAGATCCAGGATGATATTCTGGATGTGACCAGTACAACGGAGGTCCTTGGCAAGCCGGTACATAGTGACGAGAAGAATGCGAAAACCACATGGGTGACATTGTACGGGCTGGATAAGGCCAGAGCAGATGTGGCGGCATATTCAGGGGAAGCCATGGCGATACTGGCCCGTATGGACGGAGTCAGCCAGCCGGAAGAAACATTTTTGTACGCATTTATTGAATGGTTAATTCACAGACTAAAATAAGGATAAAACGATAGAGGGTGTAAGAGATGTCCGGATATTTGGACAGGATCAATGAGGCCAATGATATTAAAAAAATAGAACCGGAGGGCTATCAGGCCCTGGCAGATGAAATCAGAGCGTTTATCATTCGTTCCGTGAGTGAGACAGGCGGCCATCTGGCCTCCAACCTGGGGGTTGTGGAATTGACGATGGCCTTGCATTTGTGTCTGGATTTTCCGAATGACAAGCTGATATGGGATGTGGGACATCAGGCTTATACTCACAAATTGCTGACGGGCCGCAAGGCGGATTTTGAGGGACTTCGTACTTTCGGCGGCATGAGCGGTTTTCCGAAACATAAAGAGAGTCCGTGCGACGCCTTTGATACGGGACATAGTTCGACGTCCATATCGGCAGCTCTGGGATATGCAAGAGCCAGAGATCTGCTGGGTGAGCAGCGGACGGTGGTGGCTGTCATTGGAGACGGGTCATTGACGGGCGGTATGGCCTATGAAGCGCTTAACAATGTTTCCCATTTAAAGAGCAATATGATCATTGTACTCAACGACAATAAAATGTCGATTTCCGAGAATGTGGGCGGTCTGTCAAAACATCTGACGGCGCTTCGCACAAGGGAATCTTATATGGATTTCAAAATTGATGTGGAAAAGAAACTGAAACAGATACCGCGAGTGGGCGATTCAGTGGCGCGCAGCGTGAAAAAATCAAAAGATTCGATCCGGCAGTTATTTGTTAAGGGCGGATTCTTTGAGGATTTTGGTATTAAATATATAGGGCCCATCGATGGTCATGATATCAAAGAGATGGTGCGTGTCCTTAATGTCCTGAAGCGTCTCAATGAACCGGTGGTCATGCATGTGGTGACGCAGAAGGGGCGGGGTTATGCGCCTGCGGAACAGAACCCATCAGCTTTCCATGGTGTCGGGAGTTTTGACATTGCTACCGGGGAACTGCTGGGCGGCAAGACAGAGAGTTATACATCTGTGTTTTCCAAGGCTGTCAACAGGCTGGCCAGAGATCATCAGGATGTGGTCGCCGTTTGTGCCGCCATGCCGGACGGTACGGGATTATCGTCATTTGCGAAACGGTATCCGAAACGGTTTTTTGATGTGGGGATCGCCGAGCAGCATGCGGTAACCTTTGCGGCAGGACTGGCTGCAGCGGGAATGAAACCTTTTGTGGCCATTTATTCTTCATTTCTGCAAAGAGCTTATGATCAGATCATCCATGATGTCTGTATCCAGAATCTGCCGGTCGTTTTCTGTGTTGACCGGGCGGGGCTGGTAGGCGCTGACGGGGAGACCCATCAGGGGATTTTTGACCTGTCTTATCTGTCCATGATTCCGAATATGACCGTCTGTGCGCCTAAAAATAAATATGAACTTTACGATATGCTGCAATTTGCTTATCGGTATCCGGGACCGATTGCTGTCCGTTATCCGAGAGGCGAGGCCTATGACGGCTACAGAAACAGGCGGAGTCCGATCGTCTATGGAGAGAGTGAACTGCTGTTTGAGGGAAGCCGGGTTGCACTGGTGGCTGTCGGCAGTATGGTCAAAACCGCGCTGGAGATTCGAAAGCGTCTGGCCGAGGAAGGTGTTCATGTGACGGTGATCAACGGAAGATTTGTCTGTCCCCTTGATACGGACCGTCTGGATTGGGCCTGCGAACATCATGATCTGATCGTGACCATGGAAGAAAATGTTTTAAAAGGCGGTTATGGAGAAGCTATAGCGGATTATCTGCTTGCGAAAAAGGCGGATGTGAAGCTGCTGCATATCGGCGTGCCGGATGTGTACGTGGAGCATGGCGGTGTTGAACAATTGAAAAAAACACTCCGCATGGATGCGGATTCAATTATCGATAGAATCAAAGAAATTGACGATACAGACTGGGAGAGTTAGTATGAAAGAAAGACTGGATGTGCTGCTGGTGAAGCGCAATCTGGCTGAATCACGGGAAAAGGCCAAGGCGATCATTATGTCCGGCAATGTTTTTGTTAATGGGAACAGGGAGGATAAGGCAGGGACGACTTTTGATGTGGAGAAAGCACAGATTGAGATCAAAGGCCATACATTGCCGTATGTCAGCCGGGGCGGACTAAAACTTGAAAAAGCCATTGATGTGTTCGGGGTGAATGTAGCAGGGAAGGTCTGCATGGATATCGGGGCTTCGACAGGCGGTTTTACAGATTGCATGCTGCAAAACGGTGCTGATCATGTCTATGCCATTGATGTGGGGCATGGTCAACTGGCCTGGAAATTGCGTCAGGATCCGCGTGTTATTTGTATGGAGAAGACAAATATACGTTATGTGACGGCGGAGCAGGTGCCGGAAAAGATTGATTTTGCTTCGGTGGATGTGTCTTTTATTTCTTTGCAAAAAGTTCTTGGTCCGGCCAGGGAATTGCTGAGGGACGACGGCCGGATGGTCTGTCTGATCAAACCTCAATTTGAAGCAGGCCGTGAAAAAGTCGGCCGCAAAGGCGTCGTCAGGGACAAAGCCGTTCATTTGGAAGTGATCGAAATGATACTGGATTTTGCCGTTAGCATGAGTTTTGATATATTAAATCTGGATTATTCACCGATCAAGGGACCGGAGGGAAATATCGAGTATCTTGTTTATCTTCAGAAACAGTCAGAAGGTTCTGAATGCAGCAGTTCCAGGGTGGATCCGCAGGCTGTTGTGGAAGCTGCCCATGGAGCGCTGTAATCATCAGAGGAACTGTCAGAGATACGGAGGCATAGATGAAGAAATTTGCTGTACTGACGAATTATTCCAAAGACAGGTATCTGGCCTGTACACGGATGATTCGGGACTATATTCAAATAAAAGGCGGTTATTGCTGGCTGCCTGAATGTATTCCGGCCGGCGGTGAAGATATGGAGGCCCATTATGATCTGACGGGGATGCCGGAAGACATTGAATGTGTGCTGACTCTTGGCGGTGACGGGACGCTTTTGCAGGCGGCCAGGGAAATGTTTGAGCGAAAGATTCCGGTGCTCGGCATTAATCTTGGAACGATGGGTTTTTTGACATCGGCGGAGCGGAGTGAAGTACCGCAGTGTCTGCATGACCTGTTTGTGGATGATTATACGATCGATGAGCGGATGATGCTCAGAGGAGTCGTTTATCATGACAGGGAGGTACTGATGCAGGATGTGGCGCTGAATGATATTATTATCACGCGTGCGGGTTTTTCACGGCTGGTGGAGCTAAAGATTTATGTGAATCATGAGTTGCTGAATATTTATGGCGCGGATGGCATTATTATTTCAACGCCGACTGGTTCAACGGGGTATAATCTGTCGGCCGGGGGGCCAATTATGTTTCCACAGACAGATGTCATGGTCATTACGCCGATTTGTCCCCATTCCCTTCAGGCCCGCAGCATTGTTGTATCCGGCAATGACCGGGTCATGGTAGAAATCGGACGGAGACGCAAGACACAGAAAGAGGAAGCAATGGTAACTTTTGACGGCAGGATCGCGCAGGAACTGGAAACTTCTGACCGGATCGAAGTTTGCAAGGCACAGGAAACGACACAACTGATCCGGCTGAAAGGCAAGAGATTTTATCAGGTATTTCAAAACAAAATCGGTCATGTATAAAGGGGTGGGTATTATGAAATCAAAACGACAGGAAAAAATCATTGAACTGGTGAATAAGTATGAGATTGAAACACAGGAGGAGTTGGCGGAATTACTGACCCGGTCCGGTTTTCGTGTGACCCAGGCAACCATTTCACGGGATATCAGGGAATTGCGTCTTTCTAAGATCAACAGTCATGACGGCAAACAGAAATATATCGCCATGTCTGTCAAGGACAGGGGAATGAATGACAAACTTAGACGTGTATTGAGGGAAGGTTTTGTATCCAGTACAGAAGCGTCCCATCTGGTTGTTGTCAAGACAGTTTCCGGTATGGCCATGGCTGTGGCTGCAGCCCTTGACGCGATGGAATTGCCTGGACTGGCCGGATGTATTGCAGGTGACGATACGATCATGTGCGCATTGCGTCAGGATGCCGATGCCGATGCGCTGATCGCGAAAATCAATAAAGTGGTGAATCAATAGCACTGAAAGGACAAACAGTGCATAAAGGAGGCAAAAATGCTTCAGAGTATTCATGTAAAAAACATGGCCTTAATCGATGAGGCGGATGTGGATTTTGGCGACCGGCTCAATATTCTGACCGGTGAGACAGGTGCCGGAAAATCCATTATCATAGGTTCGGTGAGCATGGCGCTGGGCGGCAAGGTATCAAAGGATATCATCAGAAGCGGTGCGGATTATGCCATGGTCGAGCTTCATTTTGTTGTGAATAAGGAACAGACGCTCAAAGAACTGGAAGCGCTTGATATCCCGGTGGACGGGCGCGATGTGATCATTTCCCGGAGAATTACGGGAACCAGGAATGTGGCGCGTATCAATGGTGAACTGGTATCGCTGGCCGTTTTGAAACAGGCGGCGTCATTGCTGATTGATATTCATGGCCAGCACGAGCATCAGTCCCTTTTACATAAAGAAAAACATCTGGCTATTCTTGATCAGTTTGCAAAGGAAGAAATCGCGTCTGAGAAAGAGGCTTTGAGAGCGGCCTGGCGTGCCTGGATAGCCCTTAAACGGGAAATGGATGAAGCCATTACGGATGAGAGCCAGCGCCTGAATGAAATTTCATTTCTGGAATTTCAGATCGATGAAATTGAACAGGCCGGCCTTCGGGATGGCGAGGAGGAAGAACTTGACCGGGCATTCAGGAAGATGAGCCATGCCCGCCAGATGATGGAAAATATTGGCAATGCCCATATGATGACTGGCTATGACAGTCACGCGTCGGCCGGCGATCTGGTGGGGCGCGCGCTTCATGAGCTGTATCCGATTGAAAAATACGATGAGGCCGTTAGCGGACTGATTCAGCAATTGACGGATATTGATGCGCTGCTCAATGATTTTAACAGAGAACTTGCCGATTATGAGGATAGTCTGAGCTTTGATGAGGCAACCTATCATGAGACGGAAGATCGATTGAATGTGATCCAGCGGCTGAAAACAAAATATGGGGATTCTATTGAGAAAATTCTGGATTATCAGGCCCGTTGCCAGCAAAAACTGGAAAAACTGAATGATTATGAGAATTATCTGTCAAAATTACAGAGGCGTCTGGATGACGCGGAGGAAACACTCCGGCAGATATCTGACGAAGTGACGGCGATTCGCAAAAAGCAGGCGCTTGTATTACAGGAAAAAATCAAAGAAGCATTGATTGATTTGAATTTTTTGGATGTCCGGTTCGAAATCCAGTGCCTGCCGGTCGGTCATTTCACCGAAGAAGGCCAGGACAGTATTGAATTTTTGATATCAACGAATCCGGGTGAAGCGGTCAGACCATTGGCAAAGGTGGCCAGCGGCGGTGAATTATCAAGAATCATGCTGGCGGTGAAATCTGTACTGGCCGATGCGGATGCCATCGAAACCCTGATTTTTGATGAGATCGACACAGGAATCAGCGGCCGGACAGCCCAGAAAGTATCCGAGAAGATGGCGGTTATTGCAAGGAAACATCAGGTGATCTGTATCACCCATCTGCCTCAGATCGCAGCCATGGCAGACACGCATTTTGTCATTGAAAAAAATACCATGGACAACAGGACCATGACCCATATTTACCAATTATCAGAGGAAGCATCGGTAGATGAAATCGCCCGTCTGCTCGGCGGTGTGGAGATCACAGAAGCAGTTTTAAAAAACGCCCGTGAAATGAAAAAACTGGCGCAGTCGAAAAAGTAGATTAAATCATGTCCAATCATCACATACTAACAGGGAGTAATCAGAAAAAATACGATTACTTCCTGTTTTTTTAATAATCATGAGGTTTGACAGGACTTGCTCTGCCAGACCTCTTTTAAGAGAAGGGTGTGCTGATGATGGAACGAAAGAAGAAGTACAGACGTTGTCTGATGGTGGCCCTGGCAGTGAATCTGCTGGTGCTGGCCGCTTATATGTTTTATTGGGCCGACAACCATATTCCCGATCAGATCAGGGTCAATGTGGGTGAGGAAGTGCGGCTGGATTACCGGATTCCGGTAACGGCCAGCTCAACCGTGGAGGATTGTGAGGCTGTCCGCGTGAATACAAAGCCGTTATCGAAAAATGATCTGACGCTGGATTTAAGTGAGCCGGTTTCTTTGCAGATGTCAGAGCCGGGCAGTTATCAGGTCGTTTTGAAATTTATGGGAATGACCTTTAAACGGTTATCTGTCGACGTGGTAGATGAGACGAGTGTGATGCCCGTGGGAATGCCCGTCGGTCTCTATATTCATACGAAGGGTGTTCTGGTGCTTGGCACGGGCAAAGTGACAGATATGAATGGGAATATCAGCGAACCGGCTAAAGCGGTTTTTAAGTCCGGCGATTATATTTTAGGCATTAACGGAACAGATATAAGAAATACGAGTCAGGCGTTGAGTCTGATTCAGGCTTGCGGCGGCAGGGCGCTGAATTTTGACATACTCCGGGATGGTGCGGAACTGACATTGTCCATGGACCCGGTTCAGACATCGGAAGGCGTTTATAAAGCGGGCATCTGGCTTCGGGATGACACGCAGGGCATTGGGACGATCACCTATGTAGACGCCGATCAGAATTTTGCGGCGTTGGGTCATGGCATTACAGACGTGGATACAGGGCTTCTAATGGATATCAATTATGGGATGGCTTACCGGTCCAATATATTATCCGTTGTGAAGGGAGAATCGGGGACACCGGGGGAAATTGTGGGAACCATTGATTATCAGAAGCAAAACCGGATCGGTGACATTACGGCCAATACAGCCTGCGGCATATTCGGCACATTGAATGAGGATATTTTTACCTATGACGCGTCGAAAGCCGTTCCGGTAGCCCACCGCCAGGAAGTGGAAAAGGGAGCGGCGCAAATGCTGTGCGCCATTGACGGAGAAGCAGCTGCCTATGAAATCGAGATTGAAAAAGTGGACTATGACAGCGGGGACGGCAAAAATTTTGTCATTCGTGTAACAGATGAAACATTGCTGAAAAAAACCAACGGGATCCTGCAGGGCATGTCGGGCAGCCCTGTTTTGCAGAACGGGAAGATCGTGGGGGCGGTGACCCATGTCTTTGTCAATGACCCTACAAAAGGTTACGGAATATTTATTGAAAACATGATCGAGCATTGAGTCCGGGCAGCGAGACGCAAAATGGTAGAATGAGAGCGTTTACGCACAAAATTCTATCCATTTGCGGATCGATATTCGGCGAAAGCCGAACACCGAGAAGGAGCGAAGCGGAATCGAGGTGCTGCCCGGAAGAAGTGTTGGCAGCGAGACGCAAAATGGTAGAATGAGAGCGTTTACGCACAAAATTCTATCCA
>CAYURX010000029.1:0-21957 GCA_964447245.1 uncultured Coprococcus sp.
CATGGCTGATGCCGCTCCCAGCAGCGCCTTGTTCTTGCCGACAATGATCCGGCCGTCCGGCAATTCAATGGCCGCCGCCGGTTCACCTGTGATTGCTTCAGCTTTTTTGGCAGCCTCAGCCACCCGGTAATCATCCGTGGAAAGTCCGCCCTGATTCAGCAGCATTTCCAGCTTACCGATCTCATCTGCTTTATCCACGCCTTTTTTCTGTTCACATAAAGCCGTATAATAACGCCTGATAATCTCCTGGCAGGAAGCTTCTTTGACGGCTTCCTCGTCAAAGATACAGTTGCCGGCCATGTTGACGCCCATATCCGTTGGCGACTGATAAGGAGATGCCCCGTAAATTTGTTTGAAAATTGCCTGCAAAACAGGGAAAATCTCGATATCACGATTGTAATTGACAGCCACTTTGCCGTAGGCTTCCAGATGGAACGGATCGATCATATTCACATCATTTAAATCGGCTGTCGCTGCTTCATAGGCCAGATTCACCGGATGTTTTAACGGAATATTCCAGATCGGGAAAGTCTCAAACTTGGCATATCCGGCCTTGATGCCCCGTCTGTGCTCATGATACAACTGGGACAGGCATGTGGCCATCTTGCCGCTGCCCGGCCCCGGCGCCGTCACAACGATCAGCGAACGTTTGGTCGGAATATAATCATTTCTGCCAAATCCCTCCTCACTGACGATCAGCGGAATATTGGCAGGGTATCCTTCGATCATATAGTGTTTATACGCAGCAATTCCAAGGGTTTGCAAGCGTCTGACAAATCCATCCGCCGATTCCTGTCCTTTATACTGGGTAATAACCACACTGCCCACATAAAGTCCGACACTTCTGAACTTGTCAATCAGCCGCA
The DNA here is from genome assembly GCA_964447245.1 of uncultured Coprococcus sp. Classification (GTDB taxonomy): domain Bacteria; phylum Bacillota; class Clostridia; order Lachnospirales; family Lachnospiraceae; genus Coprococcus_A. Next base: position 867 of record CAYURX010000029.1, read on the forward strand.
GCACTTCCTGATCGTAAGTAATGCCGATATCACCGCGGCGTTTATGCTGATCAATGGCCGAAGCACTGACAGCCAGCACAATCTCCGCCTGATCCTTCAGTTTCAGCAGCATCTTCAGCTTGCTGTCCGGCTGAAAGCCAGGCAAAACTCTTGACGCATGGTAATCATCAAACAGCTTGCCGCCAAATTCCATGTACAGTTTGCCGCCAAACTGGGCAATACGATCTCTGATATGCTCAGACTGCATATTCAGATATTTTTCATTATCAAATCCTGTTTTTCCCATTGCTACTCTATCTCCCGTTTATTTTATACTCATTGCTTCCGTATATATTATGATTTTATAACTATTGACACGCATGATGAATCGTCTGTAATATTGCGGACAATTCTTCAACGGCAATTTGTCCCGGCGCCGAAGCCTTTCCCGCCGAACCGAAGGTGATGGCCGAACCAAACGCTTCTCCCGCCAGACGGCTGATCACTCCCAGACCGCCCATGGACATGGTAATGAGCGGGCGTTTGGTCAGTCGTGACATTTCCTCCGTTGCGTCCAGCAGCGCCAGCACATCCCGCCTGCTTTTTGGCATCACCGCGATCTTTAAAATATCGGCATGCATTTGTTCCATCCGTTTCAGGCGGGCCACCATCTCATCTCTATCCGGTGTTCCATGAAAATCATGATTCGACATGATGACTTTTACCTGATACGCATGGGCCTCGGCCACAATATCAGCCACCACCGCCGGTTCCCGCATCAGTTCCACATCCACCAGATCAATGGCTCCGGACCGGATGCCCAGTTTACACAAATGACTGTAGGTATCACCGTCAATGCTTTTTTCTCCGCCTTCTTCCTTCGTCCTGAAGGTCATTAACAGCGGCCTGTCTCCCAGACACTGCCTGAGCGCATGCAATACATCAAGTACTGCCCCATCTTCAAATACATTTTCCATCCAGTCGGCACGCCACTCCGCCACATCAACCGGACATTTGATCAGATGCCCGGCCTGTTCCAGAATGTCCGCCTTCGTTCTTCCCACAATGGGGGCGCATATTTTCGGAACGCCGTCACCGATCACCACATCTCGTATCCTTATACCTGCCATCATTGTCTCCTATTCTTCAAAATGTGTAAAATATTTTCTGTAGGTTATGATAAATAGAATCACGGCCAGCGCCGCCGCCATATAATCCGTCACCGGTTGGGCGGCCGCCAGCATTTTCGCCGAATCAAAAGTATATCTGAAAATCATCAGCGTCGGTATGTATAAAAGCCCCTGCCGGCTGATGGAAAGAATCAGCGAAGGCAGCGCCGCGCCCGTTGACTGGATCGCGTTGATAAACACAAAAAGGATTCCCATAACAGGCCCTGAAAGAATGTATATCCGGGCAAATTCCATACCGTAATTGTAGGCTTCCCTGTTCTCCAGAAAGGCACTGACTAACGGACCGGCTCCAAAATAGCAGATGACAGTCATGATCAGACTCATTCCCAGCGCCAGAAGAACAGAAAAACGCAGAACGGCCATATAACGCTTCTTGTTGCCTGCGCCAAAACAGTAACCAAGCAATGGCTGAATACCTGTTCCCAGACCGATCAGAAGCATAACAACGATCAGATTCACCTTCATGGCCACTCCAAGTCCGGCAACCGCCATATCACCATAATGCACCATGACATTATTAATGATAATATTGGAAGTACTCAGTAAAATACTGTTCAAGGAAGCCGGAATACCAATGGCAAAAATATCCAGTGCGATCCGGTTGCCCGCTTTGTAATCCCTGATATGAATAGAAAGCATGGATTTTGACGATACAAGATGGCGGATGTAGAAAAAGGCCGCAAATACGTTTCCAAGTACAGTCGCCACTGCGGCGCCTGCCACATTCCATCCAAGCCCCAGGATCATCACCGGATCCAGCACCACATTCATCATATTGCCAATGATCATACCGGCCATGGCGATTTTCGGCGCGCCTTCCGCACGTATAATATTGCTGAAACTATTACCGATGATCAGAAACGGAATGCCCGTCGCCACAATTCTCAAATACTGGGAGGCATAGCCGATGGTATCATCGCTGGCACCAATCGTGCGGCAGACCGGTTCAGCAAAAATCCAGAGCAATACCATGGCGATCACACCGATCGTTAAACCTGTCCAAAAACAAAAGGCCGACGCATGACGTGCCCTGCGTTCATTGCCCTGTCCCAGTAATCTGGAAATTAAAGAAGTTCCGCCAATGCCAAACAGCATCCCAACCGCCATAAAAAACAAAAAAGCCGGTGTGGCCACAGACACCGCCGCAACCATCAGCGCATCTTTCGTCTGGCCAATAAAAAAAGTATCCGCCAGATTATAAACCAGTACCATCAGCATACTGACGATCGACGGTACCACATTGCTGATAACCGCTTTCCCAACCGGTGCATTTTTAAATATTTCTATTGTCTTATCTTCCACGACCACCACTTCCTTCATCGATCAATTGCGCCCGGTAATTCTACGCATTTCCTATTAATGGTAACACTCCTTACGCATTCTTTCAAGAAAATATTATTTTAAACGCAAAAATATTCCGCCAGACGACAAAAAAACAGAACGGTCCTTCTCTGTTCAAAGGACAGACCCGTTCCTTTCTTTCTATTCATCGTCTCAACGTCCAATGCCTATGCTTCCTCAAAAACAAAGGCCAGAAAATCATTCATGGCTTCTTCTGTTGAAAATCTTGCGAGGTACAGAAGATCGCCCATGGCTGAAGCCAGCACATCCGGCAATTCTGTCGCCATCATAATATCATGGCCATAGGCAGCCATCACTTCATCATAACTGTGACGGTAATGCTTCTCTTTTCTGCACCCGGCCGATACACAGTAATATTTCTCAGGATAATCTTCCAGCGTCAGATGATCAAAGGCTACCATATCCGCCCAGTTCTTGTAGACATTTGTACTGCACGCATAATTGATCATATCCGGTGTAAAACCGCCGGACGGACGAAGATTGACTTCCAGACCGATGATCGTCCCTTTCCTGCCAAGATAATCATGATCTTCCACCAGCCTGAAGAACTCAAAATGAACAAAACGGCTCTTAACGCCAAAGGATCTCACACATTTTCTGCCGACTTCACGCAGGTCATCGGCGATCCTTTTCTCAATATAGAAAATACTGTCATCCTTATTATTCACACTGTCCATAATAGAAATCGGCGTATGATTGCCTGTCTCAAAAATCGGTTCTCCGGCACTGTTCATGATGGCGTCGTAAGAATAAATCTCGCCCGGAACAAATTCTTCCATGATAAACTGGATCCCATGATAATCTGTCTCGTGGAAAGCCACCAGTTCCTCATCATTCTTCAGTTTATAAGTCGTTGTCGCCCCAACACCATTATCCGGCTTCACAATGACCGGATAACCGACAGTTTCAATAAAGGCCCGGCTGGCCGCAAGGTCTGTCACCAGATGATATCTGGCTGTCGGAACGCCAGCCTGCGCATAATAAGGCTTCATCTTGGATTTATACTTTACATGCTCCATATCCGGTGTCTTCATGCCCGGAATGTTAAAATCTGTACGCAGTCTCGCATCCTGCTCAAGCCAATATTCATTGTTACTCTCAAGGCCGTCCATCCGGCCGTATTTAAAGCAGAAGAACGCGACTGCGCGGTACATCTGCTCATAATCTTCCATATTATCAACCTTGTAGTATTCTGTCAGAGCCTTCCGCAAGCCTTCTGTCAGATTATCATAAGGCGTATCGCCAATACCAAATACACGCACGCCGTTCTGACTCAATTGAATACAAAAGTTCTCATAATTCGTTGGAAAATGCGGTGAAATAAAAATAAAATTCTGCATATATAACTCCTTTTTCACTTTACAGTTTTAAAGACATGATCATCTAATATGACTATAAAACATCCGCCCATATCTGTCAAGATACGATTTGCACCCCCCTGACAAATTCCATACACAAACGCTTCGGAACCTGTTATACTATTATTAAAAAACAAAACGGAGGTCCTGTTCAATGATTATTCTTAAAGTCACCTACGAAATAAAGCCTGAGACAACCGCCCAGGCCTTTTATGAAGCATTATATGCTGCAAATATTCCTCAAACCTGCCAGAATGAAGCAGGCAATCATCAGTATCATTATTACTATCCCGCCGATGGCAGCCATACGCTGATGCTCCTTGAAATCTGGCAGGATGAGGCCAGCCTCACCGCCCATCAGCAGACGCCGCATTTCAAAGAGATCGCTCCGATCAAAGACAAATATGTGTCTCATACCAGTCTGGTTCGTTATGACTCATAACGCCTGGTGTATTTCGGCTTTATAGCCCATTCCCCGGACAGCCTTCAGTTCAAATTCAGGATAATCACCGAATTTATTTCTGAGCCTGTTCACGTGGACATTCAAAGTTGACGGCGAGGTCTCTGTGGTGAGCCCCCAGATCTCGTCCATCAACTGGGTTCTTGTAAATATATTGTCCGGATATGACAGCAGTTTATACAGAAGCCAGAATTCCTTCTTCGGCAAAGTCTGCCTCTCATCTCCCCGTGTGACAGTCATGGAATTGGCATCAAGCACCACTTCCCCGATCTGCAAAAGCTTTCTGTAACTCTTGCCGGCCCGCCGCAATAGTGCGCGTATTCTCAGTAACAGTTCTTCATCATCCACCGTTTTTACCAGGTATTCATCGGCGCCGGCCATGTATCCCCGCTTCAGCGCTTCCAGATCCTGCCTGCCTGACATCATCAGGATCAGCATATCAGAGTGGGTATCCCGAAGCTGCCCTGCCAGTTCATACACGTCAATACCTTCCAGATTGGTACCCAGAAGAATCAGGTCAATATATTCCGTCTCTATGATCTTCAGCACTTCGTCTCCATTGGCAGCCTGTGACGTCGAATATCCTGAATTTTTCAGTAACTGCTGCAGCTTTCTTCTGTATGATTTATCATTATCTGCCGTGAGTACTCGAAACATCTTACCTCCTGTTATTTTGTATCTCCGCTGTCCGCCAATGACAAAAGTCTTGCGGCTGCATTTTCCAAAGCCTCCTTATCCCTGCGAAGCTGCAGGGATTCATCTTCATTCATCTTCGCAGGTTTGAACTTCACAACGGATTTCTTTAACTGGTTCAAAGCTGCTTTTACCTCATGCTTCTCCTGTCTGTCAAGACTCTTTCCCGCCGTCTTTAAGGCCTGCTCCGTTTTCATCACAAGCACTTCCGCCTCTGAATGGAGATCAAAATAGCCCTTTCTGGCGCCGTCTTCCTGTTCATACATCTCCGCCTCATGGACAGCCCGCAAAATCTCCTCCTCGGACAAATTGGATCTGGAAGTAATGGTAATCTGCTGGGCCTTCCCTGTACCCATATCTTTTGCCGCAACCGTCAGAATACCATTCACGTCAATATCGAAGGTCACTTCAATCTGCGGCACGCCCGCCATGGCCCGCTTAATACCGCTCAGCCTGAAATTGCCAAGCAGCGTATTATCCCGCACAAACTGGCGCTCTCCCTGATACACCTTGATATCAACGGACGTCTGAAAATTCGCGGCCGTCGTAAATATCTGGCTGTGTCTTGCAGGAATTGTTGTATTTCTGGCGATCAAACGTGTGGCAATACCGCCCACAGTTTCAATGGACAGGGAAAGCGGTGTCACATCCATCAGGATCATGGTATTGGCCGTCGAATACTCCGGCAGGTCACCGCCAAGCTTGCCCGCCTGTATGGAAGCGCCCATAGCCACACATTCGTCCGGATTAATGCCCTTTGACGGTTCCATACCAAGCATCCGCCGCACCTTATCCTGCACAGCCGGAATACGTGTTGAACCGCCCACCAGCAGTACCTTCGACAAATCTCTGGCCGTAATGCCTGCATCCTTCAGCGCGTTCTGAACAGGTCCGGCCGTCCGGTCCACCAGATCATGGGTCAGTTCATCAAACTTCGCGCGGGTAATCGTCACATCCATATGATGCGGCGTATCCTTTACAATCGTCAGAAACGGCAGATTAACCGTCGTTGTCGTCGATGAGGACAGGGCGATCTTTGCCTTCTCCGCTTCCTCACGGATACGCTGGACGGCAGCTGCATCCTTTGTCAGATCAATGCGGTCCGTCCGTCTAAACTCGTCGATCAGATACCGGGCCAGCCGCTCATCAAAATCATCGCCGCCCAGATGGTTATCCCCCGATGTGGATAAGACTTCAATCAGACCGTCACCGATCTCTATGATCGACACATCAAACGTACCGCCGCCCAGGTCATAGACCAGCACCTTCTGATCCTGCCCGTTATTCAGGCCATACGCAAAGGCAGCCGCCGTCGGCTCATTGATAATCCTCGTCACATTCAGACCGGCGATACGTCCGGCATCCTTGGTCGCCTGACGCTGCGCGTCATTAAAATAAGCAGGCACCGTAATCACCGCATCTGTGACCGTCTCTCCGAGATAGTCCTGTGCGTCCTTTTTCAGTTTCCTGAGTATCATGGCAGAAATCTCCTGCGGCGAATATTTCTGTCCGTCAATATCAATACGGTAATTGGTTCCCATCTGGCGCTTGATAGAAGAAACCGTCCGTTCCGCATTGGTCACGGCCTGACGCTTCGCCGGCGCTCCCACCAGTCTTTCACCTTTTTTTGTAAAAGCAACAACAGAAGGGGTTGTTCTCAACCCCTCCGCACTTGTAATAATCGTCGGCTCTCCGCCTTCCAGAACGGCCACACAGCTATTTGTTGTTCCCAGATCGATACCTATAATCTTACTCATGTAGAAACCCCCAACATTTATCCGATCAATCCCAACATCTGAAATTGCAATCTCTGATCTTCTTTATCTTATGCTGCTAGTAATCATAGACCAGTTTTATAAACTTATAATAAACTATAGACCGTTCATGTATTTTTAATACTTTTAATAATTGCCTTAGAATTAACGGAATGCTGCTCCTTCTATGTCATCGAACGGCCTACAGGGACAGTTCCCGGTTCAGCATATAGCCTGAGAAGAAGAAGCATCCGCCGGCAAACAAAGCTGTCAGCACCGCCATCACGCCAAGATAAGCCATATCATAGCTATATAACGACAGTATGCGCATCACCTGATTTGTAAAAATCTCAAATAATACATTGATCACACAAAATGCTACAAAACTGATAAATCCTTTGCCCTTCATGCCGGAAACAATGGTCATGGAAAGGGTGATGGCCAGAAAAGCGGAGGTCACAATGCTGATCCATTCAAAAATACCATAGATCGTGCCGGTAATCGCTGTTGACCAACTGATTTTAATGGAAAACAACTGATGGACGATCTGCTGTATCCCTTCAAACATCCGCTCCAGTTCACCATATCTTGCAACAATAAAGGTCATATCGATAAATGTCAGCGCAATAAATAGAACCGCCGCAAGAATAATAGAAACAATACTGGTCAAAATCTTGCTGCCCATGATCGTATAGACACTGTGCGGGGTCATAAACAGCATATACCCGCTTGTCTCTTTTAAATCATTGGAATAAGTAATGATCGCTTCAAGAGCGACAATGAAAAATGTGATCATGACCACTATTGAAAAAATCCCAGCCGCCGTAAGCCATACTTCCTCATTTTTGATAATACCGCCAACCACAAAAGCAATCTCCAGAATCAGAAGAATGGCCGCTATAATAATTTTGGACGTTTTTTGTTTCATTAATTCATATTTCATCAATTTTAACATCTGTCAATTCCTCCGTTAACGATAAATATCTTTATAGAGTTCCACAATGGATTCACCGCGCTGCTGCCGGATGCCTTCCACATCACCCGTCAAAACGACCTGACCATGCCTGATAAAAATCACTGAATCAATAATCTTCTCCAGTTCCTCTACCAAATGACTGGAAATAACCAGCGCGGACTGCTCATCCAGACATTCGAGGATCGTCTGGATAATGGCTTCCCTCGCCAGCAGATCAATACCGTTTAACGGCTCATCCAGCAGATAGATCTGCGCATGTCTTGACAGCGTAACGGCTATTTTCAGTTTTGCCATCATACCGGATGACAGTGACCGCACCTTCATATTCATCTCAAGTTCCATTCGGTCAATCAGTCTTCTAAAACGGTCCGGGTCAAAATCTTCAAAGAAATCCTGATAATAACGTCCGACGTCCTTCACTTTCATAAAACTATAGAAGTAAGGCTCCGTCGGCATGTAAGCAATATGCTTCTTCGTCTCAACGCCTACCAGAACACCATTTAACGTAATCTGTCCTCTGTCCGGAACGATGAGTCCCGCCGCCATCTTCATCCATGTCGACTTGCCGCTGCCATTCGGCCCAAGCAGCCCGTAAATATGGTCTTCTTCTATTGTCATACTCAAATCATTCACTGCGCACTTCCCGCCATAGCGCTTTACAACATTGATACTATCCAGCATTTATGCATCCTCCTTGTTATATCGTTCCTGTAATAGCTGTACCATCTCATCAAAATTAAATCCCAGCACCTGCATCCCCTGCAGAAATGTATCCAGATATCCGGCCGCCATCTCCGAGCGTATTCCTGCCAGCACCTGCTCATCCTCCGTCATAAAGGTTCCCAGACCCCGCTTCGTATAGCATAGCTGCATATTCTCCATCTCCTTATAAACTCTGCTGGCCGTATTGGGGTTGATCTGATAAACAAAAGCCAGTTCCCTTACGGAAGGAAGCTTCTCACCTAACCGCATTTCATTCCGCAATAATTTCTTCTTAATATCATCAATCACCTGCAAATATATCGGCCGATTTGTCTCATACTGCAAATTGTTCCCTCCTTTTCTCTCAGACTCTATCATGTGTACCGCTGTACTATTTATATAGTACACTAGGATTCTATTTCTGTCAAGTACCAATTTGTCATCGCCATCGCATTTCCGTATCATTTTTACACAGGCTTATTTTAGTCTTCCAGATGATTTAACGCCCTGTTCAATTCCTGTATCCGCCATTTCTGATCAATCTGCAAAAAACGTATATTTTTTTTACCGCATATCACATCCATCGGTTCATTTTTTAAAAGATATCCCACACCTTTGCCATCAGCGCTCACCATTACCTGGTCTCCGGAAGTCACGATTCTTATCTTTCTGTTATTTTGACAGATCAGTCCATTATTCCGTCCGTTCTGAGGACAGATCGGCGTGATGCCGATGACCTGAAGCGCCGGATCGATTGCCGGACTTCCCGTGGAATACGCGTAAGCCGTTGAGCCGGTCGGCGTAAAGATAATGATGCCGTCAGCCCGCCATACTGCCACTTCCTCATCATCACAATAGATACGAAATGTACACATGCGTCCGGAATATATACGTGAAAGCGTAATGTCATTCAGAGCAGTCCGAATATTTCCATGCCCCCATCCGGCATCAAGTGTCATTTGTTTTGTTTCGGGATATTCCTTATTTAATATTTTACTGATCATTTCATCCGGTATACTTTCCGAAATCTTTGCAAGAAACCCGATCTTGCCGGTATTAATGCCGGCTAAAGGGATATCCGCCCGGGCCGCGACCGACGCCGCACGCAGCACCGTGCCGTCCCCGCCAACAGAAAGAATAACCTCACATTTTCTGATCATTGCCTGATCTTCTTCATCTATATATTGAATATTTGAAAAACCCGGATTTTGATAAACAAAGCGGTGCTTTTCATCCATCAGTATTTTCACATCTCTTTCTTTCAGACATTGACATAATCTTTTGACTGCATTCACCACACGATCCGCAGGCTCTGCAATCACAACATAAATATATTTCATTTAACCACCTTTATCTCTCTGACATTTCAATCAAACTTAATTTTTTACCAGGTTCAAATTAAAAATAATACTCCCTGTAAACCTGTGATCTGTGTTATAATAAAACAATATTGATACACAGGAGAAGGAGATGTTTGCACTATGACAGTTCAAAGATTTTCAAATTATGATGAATATCGGGAACGCTATTGGAAAGAAGCCCGGAATATGCGCATTCCAAAAAGCGGTCACTCTATACCTCCGACTACAAATGAGCGCTATTTACAGATGTTCAATAATTCTCTGCGCATCAGAACATACCTTCACAGAAATCTCCGGGAGATCCTCAAAGATTTATCATTAGAGGATCAGTCCGTTGTCGTTGCGTTATTTGGACGCAAATCAAAATGTATGCTTGACTGGTGGGGGGACGATTCTCTCAAGCGTGAATTAATTGCGGACGGCATAGATTTAAAAAGTACCTGGCTGACGACAGCCATCGGCCCCAATGCTATTTCTGTAGGACTTTTAGAAGGCCGCCCCATGAGCAGTATCGGAGAAGACAATTACACCGAAAATCTCCACAAATACGCTCTTTATTTTTCACCGGCTTCCGTTTCATATCTTGATCCTAAAGCCGGTCAGTCCAACTATGGTCTTGCATTATTCGCACGAAAAAAAGAAAAATACAACAATGATTATCAGATGGCCATCACATCCATCGCTTACGGCCTTATGATGACTCTGCACATGAATCAGGTATGTCAGAAAATTTATCGAATGATCAGTTCCGGCTTTTTCGGACTTGATTCCCGTCTGATCGGAGACGAGAATTCAGTCGTTATCGCTTTCCATGATCAAAAAATTACGGAGATCCTGGGTATTCCCAATGCAGATTACTCATTTTGCCGGCTCGATACGATCATCGATCCGCTCCCGGCCAACAATGAATTCTGGAAAATCCTTAAAAACGGAGAAGATGTGAAGGATTGGCATCTGCCGCTTTCCTGTCGGGGGATCACAAAAAATTACATCATCACCCTCGTCAATCTTTCACAGCCCGGTATCGGCGCCAATGGCTCATACCTTCAGATCACGACCCAGCAGAGACAGACCAAGGATATATCAAAAAGAATCGGCGGCAGTGCCGTACTCCAGATGGATGATATTATCGGCAAGTCCCCTGCCATGATTTCAGCCAAGTCCCGTGCCAATCTTCTGGCCCAGACCGACCGCAATGTGATTCTTCTGGGCGAAAGCGGCGTCGGCAAAGATGTATTTGCCCAGGCGATCCATAACGCCAGCAGACGAGCCAATGGCCCGTTTATTGCCGTGAACTGCGGCGCCCTTCCGAGAGAACTCATTGCCAGCGAGCTGTTTGGATATGTCGGAGGATCCTTTACCGGGGCCAAACGTGAAGGCAATATCGGTAAATTTGAACTGGCCAATGGCGGTACCCTTTTCCTCGATGAAATTGGTGAACTGCCTTATGACCTTCAGGCTACACTTCTGCGTGCCGTGGAACAAAAACAGCTGACCCGCCTTGGAGGAAGTGAGATTATTAACGTGGATGTCAAGATCATATCCGCGACCAACGAAGATCTCCCAAGTATGATCGAGCAGCACAAATTCAGAGAGGATCTGTATTTCCGTCTGAGTTCCATGTTTATTCAAATTCCGCCGCTGCGCGCACGCGGTTATGATATCATCCTTCTTGCTGAACACTTTGCTTCCAAATCTTCATCAAGAATGGGCTACAGCTACGCTCCGGTTCTTACGCCCGAAGCAAAGAGTTTTCTGATGTCGCTGCCATGGAAGGGCAATGTCAGAGAACTCCAGAATCTGATCGAGAACGTCGTCCAATTGTATCATACGGAAATGATCACCGTGGAACAGCTTCATGAGAATATCAGCACTTATCAGCTTGGCTATTCTCAAACGCCAGAGGCGCCGCAGGCCGCAACAACGGTCATTGATGAAGAACCGAAACTGAATACTGATACAGCATCCGAACAGGCGCCGCTGCCCGTCCCTCCTGTACTGGTCAACCGATCCGACTATCTGACAGACGAGATCATCACAGAAGCATTAAAGAAATGCAACGGCAACCGCTCAAAGGCCGCCAAGCTTCTGGGTGTATCGAGAGCCACATTTTACCGCCATTTTCAGAATCCAAAATCCGATCATTAACACAAACAGCCCTGTCCATCCAATGAGCAGGGCTGTTGATTATTCGTCAGATCTTATTTTTTTGCCAGCGGGTCTCTGCCTGCAATTGCTTTTGCCGCATTCTTATGCTGAATTTCATTTGTACCTGAAAAGATCTGATAGATCTTAGCATCACGCATCAGTCTCTCAACCGGGTAATCTTTCATATAACCATAACCGCCAAGGATCTGTACGGCGTCAATGGCAGTCTGCATTGTATTATCTGAGCAGAAGAATTTCAGCAGGTTAGGCAGAATACCAAGCGGTTTGCCATCGCGGCGGCAGCAGAGTGCCTCATATAACAGGGCGCGGGAAGCCTGAGTACGCGCTTCCATGTCTGCCAGTTTAAAACCGATTGCCTGCTGATCAATAATACGTTTGCCAAACTGGCGGCGCTGTTTTGCGTACTCTGTCGCAACGTCAATACAAGCCTGTGCAATACCGATATTATACGCAAGTCCGATGACACGGCCTTCTTCATTGATCATTGAAAGGGCTTTTGTAAAGCCTGTCCCAACTTCACCAACCACATGGTCTGCAGGCACTCTGACATCACTCAGAATGATTTCTGCGGTTTCTGATGTCTTCAGACCCATCTTATTTTCTTTCTTGCCGACCTCGATACCTCTTTCTTTCTCGACAAGGAATACCGTTACGCCTTTGCTGGCCTTTTGTGTCTTGTCTGTCCATGCGGCAATAAAGAAAAAGTTTGCGATTGGACCGTTTGAGCAAAAGCACTTTGTACCATTGATGACCCATTCATCTGTCTTTTCATCATAGACAGCCGTTGTTCTCATGGCTGCAGCATCGGAACCGGCTTCTGCCTCCGTCAAAGCAAACGCGCCGATTGCTTCACCGCAGAGAATCCTGTCTGCCCATGCCTGTTTTTCTTCTTCAGAAATATGGGTTTCCAGAATTGTATTGAAGTAGTTGCCCGCATTCGTAAATGCAAATGCAAAACCGGAATCAACGGTCGCGATCTCCTCAGCAATGATCGCACGTGTCACAATGTCAAAGCCAAGACCGCCATAAGCTTCAGGAATATTCATCCCATAGTATCCTGCGTCCGCAAGTGCCTGATGAACATCCATCGGGTATTTGCCAAGGCCGCCGTCTGCATGCTCAAGTTCCTCCAACTGTGGCTTCAGAAGATCTTCACAGATTTTTCTCGCATTGTCCGCATATTCAATTTGTTCCTCTGTTGCAAAACGATAATGTACCATAATTCTTCTCCTTTACTTTGTAAATTTTTTTATTTTTTCTGACAGTTAAATGCAATTAACATGCCAGTTTTTCATGTGCGTTATTCTTTATAAAATGAAGTAATATGTCTCTTTTCATAATCTTCAACTGTCGCTTCATCCAATCCCATCTCCAGAAGAATACGTTTTGAATCAGCGCCAAGCCGCGGGCCATTCTTAAAATCAACAACCCCACAATCCTTATCGGTCAATTTCACCGGATTTGCAGGTATCGACAAATACTTACCGTCCGAGGCATGAATATCAAAAATATAATTATTGTCACGGCACTGTTTATTAAAAATAACATCCTTTGATGAGCCTACCGGTTCACACGGAAGATCGATTGACCGAAACGCTGCCAGCGCCTCGTCTCTGTTCATTTTGGCCAGCGCCTCATCCAGCAGCGCCACCACTTCCGCTGACTTTTCATAGGTTGTATCTTCATAGCAGCGCCATCTCGGATCGCCGATCAGATCTGTTCTTCCTGTCACTGTCAGAATTTTATCCCAGTAACGTTCAAAATCAAATACAGCCATCGACAGCCATTCGCCATCCTTGCACTGATAAGTATTCATAAGAGAACGTCTCGGGTTCTTTCTTGATTTTGGATACTCATCCCCATACTGGGTCTGGACAATCGCATCATGATTCAAATAAACGGCCTCTGCAAGAAGGGACGTAAATACTTTGTCGCCTTTCCCGGTTCTTTCCCGCTGGAACAGTGCCGCGCAGATTCCCCCTGCCAGTGCCTGTCCCGTCGCAATATCCCCTACTGCTACAGGCGGAACAATTAATGTCCCCGGTTCGGAAGCATCCCTGAGCAATCCGCCTCTTGCCCAAAATGCCACGCAATCATAACCCGGATGGTCAGCGTCGGGGCCTTCTTCTCCAAACCCGGTGAGCGTTGCGTAAATCAGTCCCGGATTCAGCCCGCTCAACTTTTCATAGGTCAGTCCAAGTCTTCTTAAGGCTCCCGGCCGGTAATTCGATACAAATACATCTGCCTTTTCAATCAATGCCAGCATGACCGAAATCCCCTCAGGCGTCTTTAAATCAAGCGTAAGAGATTCTTTGCCTGTATTATAAAAATCTTCTTTAAAGATGCCTCTCGAAGAATTTCCGGATAACGGTTCTATCAGAATATCCCTTGCTCCGTACTCTCTCAGGATTTTCGTACATGACGGTCCCGCCCCTGCGGTTGTCAGATCCACAACGGTTATACCCTCCAATGGCCTGTACATACACTTCCTCCTAATCTTCCGATTGTACAATTTCTTTGATACTTTTCTTTGATACTTTTTTAATAGCACATTATTTGCCATGTTGATTCTGTGTCTCAAATCGCCATACCCTTTATGCTTTCCTGAAATATCTGTCTCACACTGTCTCATTTCTGTCAGAATAAAGTGTCTCACCCTCTGTCACAGGTCTTTGCCGCCCTGAAAAACAAATAAAAAATCCGCTTTAAGCATATTTTCCCAAAATAAAAACAGAAAAAATAAAAACTGGCAAGTTTTGTGCTTATAAAAAAGTATAACAAGAAGTATTATCTGTCCCGGCGAACCGGCAGTTTTACTTAGTTATAGAGCACTATGTGAAAAATTTTTTCACAGGCAATAAATATAAGAAAGGACAACAAAACTATGGAAACAAAAAAAACAGAATACTGGTTTGTTACCGACCCGGAAAAAGACTGGAAGGGCTTACCTGCAGTTGAAGTCGATGACGATCCGGCAAACAGGTTAGCCGACCTGGTCGCTAACACAACTTATGATGACATCCCTGCGGTTGAGATCGAACGTGCGAAACAGGGGCTCCTTGACACGCTCGCTGTTATGACAGCCGGATCCACACAAAGATGTCTTCCTGCCACAGCAGAATGTATGATCAAGTACTATGGCGGTACCAAAGGCGGTTCTCCGATTTTGTTCTGGGGTATCAACGCACCTGCGACAATTGCCGCTTTAGTCAATGGTACCATGGGCCGTATCATGGATTTCGGTGATGTTCATGACACTGGCGGACATATTTCAGAGTATGTCATTCCGGCTATGCTTACAGCATTGCCACTTTCCGAGAAAAAAATCAGCGGAAAAGAATTTCTTGCCGCCTATATTTTAGGTGCGGAGTGGTGTACAAGACAGCATACCTCCTACCGGTTCCATTACCATCCAATGAGTCCTGGCGAATCAGGCCATTTCGGACAGGCAGTCTCCATCGCAAAGATGTGGGGATTAAACCGTGACCAGATCCTCAATGCGGCCGGTTTCTCATATTCAATGAATTCCATTGGTGAGGCACAAAAAGTATTTGAGGCATCCGATTCCCAGCGTATGATGCACGGATTCATGGCTAAAGATTCCATTTCCGCTGCCCTTATGGCCAAGAACGGACTGACAGCACCTCATGCTATGTATTTTGGAAAATCCGGTATTATGAGATTCTGTGTATGGGACGATGTAGAGCCATGGTGGTTTGATAAGGATCTTGGTACATACTGGCACTGGAGCGATGGTCTTTTAATCAAACCATTTGCTTCCTGCAAGTTTACGCATTCCGTTATTCAGTCCATGCTGAATATTATGGAACAGATTCCTGATTATGACTGGCATAATATCGAAGAAATTCACTGTATCGTACCTCCGAATGCCGATCCTGTTGTTCAGCCTGAGGCCTGGGATCCAAAGACCGTTGGTAAGGCAATGTTCTCTATTCCTTATGCCATCGCTCATGCAGCAATGTTTGGTGAAGTTGGTCTTAATGCATTTAATGATGAAAACTTCAATGATCCTGTCAAGAGGGAATTAATCAAACATGTAACAGTTGAAGAAACCCGCGATCCTGAATTCCAGATTTTCTCTAACTACATCGTAGAAGTCACAATGAAGGACGGCTCAAAGTATACCGACAGAACAAATGATATTCTTGGTACTCCGGCCAATCCGATGGGTTGGGATAAGATCATTGCCAAGTACAACAGTTGTGTTCCTTACTGCAAGAAAGAGCTTTCAAAGGAAACAACAGAGAAAACCATCTATTTATGCCAGCATCTCGAAGATGTTGAAGATATGAATGAACTTCTTGACCTCATTAGATAATAAATCATGTTATAGAAAGGTTGTTACAAAACAATGGCTGAAAAACGAATTGATTATTGGTATATTACTGATCCTGAAAAGGATTGGAAAGGGTATCCTGTTACAGAAGTAACCGAGGATCCATCTTATGAACTTGCTAAATTCTGCGAAAGAACAACCTATGCCGATCTTCCGGCTCAGGGTATTGAACGTGCAAAGAAAGGTCTCTTAGATACGATTGCCTGCATGATGTCAGGATCCCGGGACGGTTTCCTTCCTCAAATGATGAACGCCGAGAAACCGTTCCTTGGCGAAGGCGAATCCAAAGTATTCTTCTACGGCGACAAAACAACAGCCATCGAAGCTGCCATTCCAAATGGCGCAATGGCTTCTGTATCCAAATACAGTGATGTCCATGTGACCGGAGGCGTTGTGTCTGAATTTATCGTCCCTGCACTGCTTACAGGCATCAGCCTGCTCAACAGCAAACTGAATAAGACTGTCTCTGGTAAAGAATTCCTCACAGCCTATATCTGCGGTGCTGAATGGAATGTCCGTCATCATTCCTGTATGCACTACATGCAGCATGCTGATGGAAACCCTGGAAACCTTGGCTGTATCGCTGATGGCGCCGCCATCTCCAAACTGGCCGGCGTTGATTACCTGACACTGGTCAATACATGTGGTTTTAACTTCTGCTCCAATACATGGGGTGAAGGTGAAAGCCATGTGGAAAACTGCGACGCAAGACAGGTCAATACTGGTATCTATGCTTCAGATGCCCTTCTTGGCCTGCTGTGCGCTATGGATGGCCTTACTTCTCCTACAGCCTTCTACTTTGGCAAATCCGGTTATCTGCGTTATATCGTCTGGGATGATATTGAACCGGAATTACTGACAAGAAACCTTGGTACAGAGTGGATGTGGACCGAAGGCTTAAAATACCGTACAGTTCCTGGAACCATGGATACAGCGCTCACAGATGTTGTTGATGATCTCTCCTGGGAGCAGCTTGAAGCCAAACTTGCTGATTGCGCATCAAAATGTGTGAGAAATTATACAAAAGAAGAACTTGCTAAAATCGTCGATTTATGCAAAAACCTTGACACAGTTGAGGATATGAATGCACTGACAGATCTTCTTGTATAATTCAGGCAAAGAAAAAGCCCGGTCACAGTGACCGGGTTTTTTGTTTTGTCTTATTTATTCACATTTGGTATGTTTGAATACTTTCGTCTTCTCAAGCGGTTCGAAGAATTCTTTACGCCATTCTTCAGGTACAGGCTTCGTCAGTGCGCTTACAATGAAATAAGCAGCAAATCCACAGATCAGCCCCCAAACGCCGGCATGGATGCCAAAAGGTGTTTTGATAATAAAATTCGTCACAATAACGCCGGCCAAAGAACAGATCTGACCTGCCAGACATCCTGCATATGTACCTCTTTTCCATATAAAGATCGTAACGATCGGATAAAGCGCACATGCGTAAAATGAAGAAGCTAAAGCAATCAATGCGGTTACAGCCGCTGTTGAAAACTGAGCCAGCACCCATCCAAGGCACATAAGCGCTATGATCACATACCGGCCGTAATCACGAAGCTTAACATCATCCGCGTCAGGCTTTGCATTATGAATAAAATCATAAGTGACAATCAATGAAGATCCGCTCGTATATCCCGCTACCGTCGACATACCGGCCGCAAGAACAGCGATCACAACCAGCACAGACCACCATGGTGTTGAAATACTGCTGAGAAGCAGCTGGAAAACTGAACTCGGATTACTGATTTCATACCCCTGAGCCTGAAAAGCATGGGCTGATAAACCGACAAGACCGCCTGTCGTACTGACACCCAGACCAACCAGCAGCGGAAACCAGACGCTCATCTTCTTTAAAGACTGCGGATTATCTGCCGCGTAATATCTCTGCCAGTATCCCGGAGCAACAATACTGCCCATGATACAGGCCAGACAGAAGGTAAGGCTTTCTGTCGGCGTCCATAAAGAATCCGCTGAATAATCACCAAATAAAATATACTTCGGATCAACAGCCGCAACTTCTGTAAAAAGATTCCCAAATCCGCCAAGCTTAAAGACAACTACAATTAATCCGCCCCACAAAACCAGTGTAAACAGCATGCCCTGGAATGTATCAATCATTGCCGAACCGGTAAATCCGCCAACACAGGCGTAAACAGCAATAACGATCAGAAGGATCAGGGTTGCTGCCCAAAATGGAATATAGCCATCAGACATTGTGCTGATGGCTGTTCCCATTGCACGGAACTGCGCGACACATGAACTTACCATACCTAAAATAAAAGCCGTTCCCATAAGATAACGGATTTTTGTATCTTTAAAGTAGTCAACAACCAGATCGCTCTGTGTCACATAATCTCTCGCTTTTCTTAATCTCCAGTATCTCGGTCCAAGATAACCGCATGTGATCGCAAACGTCATCTGATACAGAGTTACTAAAATGATCCAGGAAAAGCCCGTATTGTATGTCGTTACAGGACAGCCCATGATAACCCATGTCGAAAAGCTGCTGGCCATTGTCGAGAACAAAAGAACCAGTGCCCCAATACCTCTGCCGAGATAAAAAGTCTTGCCAGTACTCGTATTCGCTTTATTTCGGGATGCCCGAAACGCGATCATAAGAAGAATCCCCATATAAATTATAATGGCAATGCAGCCAACTATACCATATTTACTCATCGCTGCCTCCTTCACTATCTTCACGATCAAACGTATCCCATGCGTAATTTTTGCAGACAATTAAAAGAACGATCAGTAAAACAATTGCGAGGAACTCCCAGAATACAACAAATGGCAATCCCAGAACCAATGGTGTAATACTGTTTATTGCCGGTACAAAATAAGGCATTGCCGCAAATACCCATATAAGTAAAACACCGGCAAAAGTCATCTTCGGTGTAAATTTCATCATATAATTTCCTCCCCATTTTACTCTTTTCAAAATTCGGTCCAAATACTTTTATTCCTACAGGTAACCTCCCCGGTCAACGGTGAGCACCTGTCCGGTCACATCCTTTGACAGATCCGATATCAGATAAACGGCCGCAAACGCAACCTGTTTCATATCCACAGGAACCGCCCGGTTCGTCTTGGCCTTCATAAGCTGAAGCAGACTGCCATTCTCTACAGGAATAACCCCTGATGTTTTAACCAGCTCCTGATCATCATACATATGCTCCGCTTCCGACATACCAACTCCTGAACTTGATCCGACACTTTTCATTGAGCCTGGATTTAACTGATTGCACCGGACGCCGGTACCCACACAGCGCAGCGCCATCTGTTTTGTCATTCCAAGTTCCGCATATTTCGTCGCACAATAGATCGGATCACATACAGGTCTTCCCACATTGTTTGAACCGATATTCACAATAGAACCTGAATTCTGTTCAAGGAAATACTTCATGGCTTCCCTGTTCCACCACATCAGTCCCTTCACATTTGTGTCGACAATATCATTGATATACTGATCATCACAGGCTTCAATAGAAAGCAGCTTCGCGGAATATGTCGCATTGGTCACAAGGGCATCCACATGGCCATATTCCTTACTGGCTGCCGCAAAAACTCTTCTGGCATCGTCACAACTCTTTAAATCCGCAACCATCGGGAATACGCGGCCGCCCTTTTGAGCGATACTGTCCGCCGCTGCCATTAATGTAGATTCCGTACGTCCACACATAACAACAATACCGCCTTCTTCAGCAAAGGTCTCGGCAAAATGAAGACCAAGTCCTGAACTTGCCCCAAGAAGAACGATAACTTTATCCTCCAAAAGTTGTCTGTTCATATTTTCCCTCCATTCATCATATGATATACTTTCTCAATTTGTCTCACAAAACTTCCATCAATCTCTGAGACAATGATACACTTTTTGTCTCGTTCCTTCTGCAAACGAGACAGAATTTTCAAAAGCGGCCACCGGCTGGCAGCCGCTTTTTTATAAGCAGGCTGATAAAAATAATCCTATAATCCCATCACTGTACAAACCGCTGCCGCTATGATCGTAATGATCAGAGGAAGAATTGTTGATGCAGTAAAGATATGCCAGTAGGCTTCTTTCATTGTCATCTGGAAACGTTCCAAAATCAGCGGGTTGGCTGAAGCATGTGGAAGTGTATCCAATGTACCGCCGGCCATAACGCCCAGACGATGAACGATATCCAGATTCGCGCCGGAATTGATAAAGTAATCCGTCATGTTCGACATCGTAATGGTTGTTGAAGATGCGGAGGAACCTGTAATACCTGCAACAAGGGCTGTTGCAATGGCTGTGTTCATGTATACGCCAAGGTTAATACCCATGATACCGTCGATGAGCTGTGTATAAGCAGGGCTGGCAATTAAGACAGCACCAAAACCGCAGACTGCGCAAAGACCGTTTAAAGCAGAATAAACGGTGAAGAATCCATCACCAAGCAGTTCCTTCATACCTGTTGCCTTTAAGTATTTCCAGTTCATAAGAATTACTAAAACTGTGGAAATCAAAAATCCGATAACACCAATGGCTGCTGAACTTGGGAAAAAGCTTGAAAACTTCAGGGAAGCAATCATACAGAACGCAACAAGTACGATCATCGGAACGAAAGCACCGGCTGTTGACGGGCCTTCAATACTTTCGTCAAATTTGTAATCCTCCTGATTCACATTCGCCGGCCACCATGAACGAACTGCTATGGCCCACCATCTGCTGAAAACCGGCAATGATCCGCGCTTCCGCCGGTGGGTCC